>CAZEUV010000026.1:0-30176 GCA_964515285.1 uncultured Maribacter sp.
GCCGGTTCGAACCCGGTCTCTCGCTCTGATGGAGAACTGGTTTAAGAGGTTTTGATACTTTTGACCACTATCTTTTGAGTTGATATTTGAGGTTTCGGGCTTATTGTTCTAAGTCAGAAATTTTAAAATGCCGACGTAGCTCAGGGGTAGAGCGTTTCCTTGGTAAGGAAGAGGTCACGAGTTCAAATCTCGTCGTTGGCTCATTTAAGTTGATTAATTTGTACGCACACTAATATAAATATTAAGATTAAAATTCACTAAACATGGCAAAGGAAAAATTTGATCGTTCCAAACCGCACTTGAATATTGGTACAATTGGACACGTAGATCACGGAAAAACAACATTGACAGCAGCAATTACTTCAGTGCTTGCAAATGCAGGATTATCTGAAGCAAGAAGTTTCGATTCTATCGACAACGCTCCTGAAGAAAAAGAGAGGGGTATTACCATTAATACGTCGCACGTAGAATATTCTACTGCTAATCGTCACTATGCACACGTAGATTGTCCTGGTCACGCTGATTATGTAAAGAACATGGTTACAGGTGCCGCTCAAATGGACGGTGCTATTTTGGTCGTTGCCGCGACTGATGGGCCTATGCCACAAACTCGTGAGCACATACTTTTAGGACGTCAGGTTGGTATTCCTAGAATTGTTGTTTTCATGAACAAAGTTGATATGGTCGATGACGATGAGCTTTTAGAGCTTGTTGAAATGGAAATTCGTGAGTTGTTGTCTTTCTACGAGTACGATGGTGACAACGGGCCTGTAATTGCAGGTTCTGCTTTGGGCGCACTTAACGGTGAGCAAAAGTGGGTCGATACTGTCATGGAGTTGATGACTGCCGTTGATGAATGGATCGAACTTCCAAAAAGAGATGTTGAAAAAGATTTCTTGATGCCTGTCGAAGATGTATTTACGATTACTGGTCGTGGTACTGTTGCAACGGGTCGTATAGAGACGGGTATTGCAAACACAGGTGATGCCGTTGATATCATCGGTATGGGTGCTGAAAAATTGGCTTCCACAGTTACTGGTGTTGAAATGTTCAGAAAGATATTGGATAGAGGTGAAGCTGGTGATAACGTAGGTATCTTGTTGAGGGGTATTGAAAAAGCTGATATTTCTAGAGGAATGGTAATCTGTAAACCAGGTTCTGTTAAACCACATGCTAAATTTGAGGCTGAGGTTTATATCCTTAAAAAAGAAGAAGGTGGGCGTCACACACCATTTCATAATAATTACCGTCCGCAGTTTTACGTAAGAACCACTGATGTAACGGGTACTATCAATCTTCCTTCAGGGGTAGAAATGGTTATGCCCGGTGATAACCTTACTATTATAGTTGAGTTGTTGTCGCCTATCGCATTGAGCGAAGGACTTCGTTTTGCGATCCGTGAGGGTGGTAGAACGGTAGGTGCCGGTAAGGTTACTAAGATTTTAGATTAAGATCGTTCACTGAATATTATTGCGTTTAAAGGTGTTCCGCTATAGCGGAATACCTTTGCGTAAATATATAAACGGGTGTAGCTCAGTTGGTAGAGCACTGGTCTCCAAAACCAGGTGTCGGGAGTTCGAGTCTCTCCTCCCGTGCAACAAGTTTGGAGAGTGGAATTGTGTGAGGCGAGAAATTTATGCTGAGCGTAGCTGAAGTAAGTCTCTCCTTCGGAGTGAAATAAAATATTGAAAAGTTTTAAAAACCTTCAAAGAAAAAACATACAGTAATGTTGACATATATAAAAGAATCGTTTGAAGAGCTTAAGAATAATGTTACTTTGCCGCCAAAGTCAGAGTCATCAAACCTAATGGTAGTCGTAGCGATATTTTCTATTTTATTTGCCCTTGCTACTTGGGGGGTCGATACCGTGTTCAGTAAATTGATAAAATTGTATTTCAACCAAGTACTAAATTAAGCCGAAACCCTATGTCAGACGTATTGGAAAAGAAATGGTATGTGGTTAGAGCTGTGAGCGGCCAAGAGAATAAAATCAAAGGCTACATTGAGAATGAAGTGTCAAGACTTGGTTTTTCTGACTATTTAGAAGATGTTTTGGTACCGACCGAAAAAGTGATTCAAATACGAAAAGGAAAGAAAGTTCATAAAGAGCGTGTTTATTTTCCAGGGTATATCATGGTAAAAGCCAATTTAGGTGGTGAGATGATCCACATTATTCGCTCAATTACCAATGTAATCGGCTTTTTGGGCGAGACAAAAGGTGGTGATCCTGTTCCTTTGAGAAAATCCGAAGTAAATAGAATGCTCGGTAAAGTTGATGAATTGGCCGTTAGTGAAGATAGTGTTGCTATACCGTTTGTCTTTGGAGAAACAGTAAAAGTTATAGATGGCCCTTTCAATGGTTTTAACGGTACTGTTGAGAAAATAAACGAAGAGAAGCGAAAGCTAGAGGTGATGGTCAAGATTTTTGGAAGAAAAACACCATTGGAACTCAGCTATATGCAAGTTGAAAAGGTATAAAAGAGATATAAAAGAATTGTTACATAGAATAAAAGTTGTGTTGCTTCCCATGAACACACTTTCAATTTAATTTTAAACAATGGCAAAAGAAATAGGTAAAGTAGTTAAACTACAAGTTAGGGGAGGTGCAGCGAATCCATCGCCACCGGTCGGACCCGCCTTAGGTGCTGCTGGTGTTAACATCATGGAGTTCTGTAAGCAGTTTAATGCACGTACACAGGACAAGCCGGGTAAAATTTTACCCGTTGCTATCACCGTTTACAAAGACAAGTCATTTGACTTTGTCGTAAAAACACCGCCAGCGGCAGTTCAACTTATGGAAGCGGCTAAGATTAAAAAAGGATCCGGCGAACCTAATAAAGTAAAATCAGGTAATGTTACTTGGGATCAAGTCAAGGCTATCGCCGAAGACAAAATGGTCGACCTAAATGCGTTTACCGTAGAATCAGCAATGAGCATGGTCGCGGGTACGGCAAGGTCGATGGGTCTAAAAGTTGCAGGTAAACGACCTTTTTAAAATCTTAATAAAGCAATTTAAATGGCAAAATTAACTAAAAATCAAAAAGAGGCTCACGCTAAAATAGATAAGGATAAACTTTATTCTGTTGATGAAGCTTCAGCTTTGATAAAAGAGATAACCAATACAAAATTCGATGCATCAATCGATTTGGCCATTCGTTTGGGTGTTGACCCCAAAAAGGCGAATCAAATGGTTCGTGGCGTAGTTACACTACCTCACGGAACAGGTAAAGATGTTAAGGTTTTGGCTTTGGTAACGCCAGACAAAGAGGATGAAGCCACCAAGGCCGGAGCCGATTTTGTTGGGCTGGACGAATATTTGGATAAAATAAAGGGCGGATGGACCGATGTTGATGTTATCATCACCATGCCGAGTGTTATGGGTAAATTAGGGCCGTTGGGACGTGTATTGGGGCCAAGGGGGTTAATGCCCAATCCGAAAACAGGTACGGTTACAATGGATGTTGCTAAGGCAGTATCTGATGTAAAGGCTGGTAAAATCGATTTTAAAGTCGATAAGACGGGTATTGTTCATGCAGCAATAGGCAAGGCATCTTTTTCAGCAGATAAAATTGCTGATAATGCCAAGGAGCTATTAGAGACTTTGAACAAATTGAAACCTACGTCTTCAAAAGGTGTGTACATGAAAAGTATTTTCATGTCAAGTACCATGAGCCCGAGTATTCAATTAGATTCCAAAACAGTTTAATTAACTGCTAGTTCAAAATTTTAATTATGACAAGAGAAGAAAAAGCAAACGTTATACAAGATTTAACTACGCAGTTGACTGAGAACTCTACCATTTATTTGGCAGATATTTCAGGTTTGGATGCATCTACGTCTTCTGATTTAAGAAGGGCATGTTTCAAATCAAACATCAAACTTGCTGTAGTGAAGAACACTTTGCTCGCAAAAGCAATGGAGGCTTCTGACAAAGAATTCGGTGAACTTTCCGAAGTATTGAAAGGTAATACTTCGCTGATGTTCGCTGATATAGGCAATGCGCCTGCAAAGCTTATCAAGAATTTCAGAAAGAAAGCGGATAAGCCCCTGTTAAAAGGTGCTTTTGTCGAAGAAGCAATATATATCGGTGATGAAAACCTGACTACTTTAGTCAATATCAAGTCAAAAGAGGAAATGATCGGCGAAATAATCGCATTGTTGCAATCGCCAGCCAAGAATGTTATTTCTGGACTTAAATCCGGGGGTGGTAAACTTGCAGGTATCATTAAAACATTATCAGAAAAATAAGTACGCACTAAAAACAATTATTACACTAAAATTTATTAAACGATAGAAAAATGGCAGATTTAAAAGATTTCGCAGAACAGTTGGTTAACTTGACCGTAAAAGAAGTAAACGAGTTGGCAAATATACTCAAAGAAGAACACGGTATAGAGCCCGCTGCTGCTGCAGTAGCAGTTGCCGCAGGTGGAGGTGCCGCTGGAGGTGAAGCCGCTGAGGAAAAATCAGAATTCGATGTTGTATTGACAGCCGCTGGAGGCTCAAAATTAGCAGTTGTAAAATTGGTCAAAGAATTGACCGGTTTAGGTTTGAAAGATGCTAAAGACATCGTTGATAGTGCACCAAAAGCCGTAAAGGAAGGTGTATCTAAAGACGAGGCCGAAGGAATCAAAAAATCATTGGAAGAAGCAGGAGCAGAAGTTGAGCTTAAATAATAGCAACGACCATAGTATTTTGGTTTAGGTCTGATCGCAGAAATGCGATCAGACCTAAACCTATTTTATAGATATTGTGTATATGATGACGTATACAACTCTAAGCATTTTTAGTATTCACGATCAAAATACTGCCCATAGATGTTAAAAAATCAGACTGAAAGAATAAATTTCGCAACGGCTAAGAACACACCTGATTATCCTGATTTCTTGGACATTCAGATAAAGTCCTTCCAAGATTTTTTCCAACTTGAAACAAAATCCGATGAGAGGGGAAATGAAGGCTTGTACAATACCTTTCAAGAGAATTTTCCCATTACTGATACGAGAAATCAGTTCGTATTAGAATTTCTCGATTATTTTATAGACCCACCACGATATAGCATTCAAGAATGTATCGAGCGGGGTCTTACCTATAGTGTTCCTCTTAAGGCAAGGTTGAAGCTGTATTGTACCGATCCAGAGCATGAAGATTTTGAGACTATCGTTCAAGATGTTTATTTGGGTACCATACCTTATATGACACCTAGTGGTACTTTTGTTGTGAATGGCGCTGAACGTGTTGTTGTCTCACAACTTCACCGTTCTCCAGGGGTCTTCTTTGGGCAATCTTTTCACGCCAACGGTACTAAATTATATTCTGCCCGAGTAATACCTTTCAAAGGTTCTTGGATAGAATTTGCTACCGATATAAATAGCGTTATGTACGCCTATATCGATAGAAAGAAGAAATTACCTGTTACAACCTTGTTCAGGGCCATTGGTTTTGAACGAGATAAGGATATTTTAGAGATTTTTGACCTTTCAGAAGAGGTGAAAGTTTCTAAAGCAGGTCTAAAGAAAGTTTTGGGGCGAAAATTAGCTGCAAGAGTATTGAACACATGGCATGAAGATTTTGTTGATGAGGATACCGGAGAGGTTGTATCAATAGAAAGAAATGAAATCGTTTTGGATCGTGATACGGTTTTAGATAAAGATCACATCGAACAAATTATGGAGGCAGATGTCAAGACCGTTCTTTTGCATAAAGAGAACAATGCACAGTCTGACTATGCAATAATTCATAATACCTTACAGAAGGATCCAACAAACTCTGAAAAAGAAGCCGTTGAGCATATTTATCGTCAATTGCGTAATGCCGAACCACCTGATGAAGAAACGGCACGTGGTATTATCGACAAACTGTTCTTTTCTGATCAGCGCTATAACCTTGGTGAGGTTGGGCGTTATAGAATGAACAAAAAATTACAGTTGGATATCGGAATGGACAAGCAAGTCTTGACCAAAGAAGATATCATTACCATAATAAAATATTTGATCGAGCTTATCAATTCAAAAGCTGAGATCGATGATATCGATCACCTGTCAAACCGTCGTGTTAGAACCGTAGGTGAGCAGTTGTCTTCTCAATTTGGTGTAGGCCTTGCCCGTATGGCAAGAACTATTCGTGAGCGTATGAACGTTCGTGACAATGAAGTCTTTACACCCATTGATTTGATCAATGCGAAGACGTTATCATCGGTAATCAATTCTTTCTTTGGTACCAATCAGTTATCTCAGTTTATGGATCAAACCAATCCGTTGGCAGAGATAACCCATAAGAGAAGATTGTCTGCCTTGGGGCCTGGAGGTCTTTCAAGAGAAAGAGCTGGTTTTGAAGTACGTGATGTTCACTATACCCACTATGGTAGATTGTGTCCAATAGAAACCCCTGAAGGACCGAATATTGGTCTTATCTCATCACTCGCGGTTTTTGCGAAAGTGAACTCTATGGGCTTTTTGGAAACCCCTTATCGCAAGGTCGATAAGTCGAAGGTGAACACAAAAGAATTTGTTTATCTAAGTGCCGAGGAGGAGGAAGGAATGAAAATTGCACAAGCGAATATCCCCCTTAAAGATAATGGCACTATTGATAGTGAAAAGGTAATTGCAAGAGAAGAAGGTGATTTTCCTGTAGTAGATCCTTCTGATATCGATTATACTGACGTTTCACCAAATCAAATAGCATCTATTTCGGCCTCGTTGATTCCGTTTTTGGAACATGATGATGCGAACCGGGCCTTGATGGGGTCTAACATGATGCGTCAAGCTGTACCTTTGTTGCGGCCTCAGTCACCAATTGTTGGTACAGGTCTAGAGCGTCAAGTAGCCTCTGATTCTAGAGTGTTAATCAATGCCGAAGGAGACGGAACCATCGAATATGTAGATTCTCAGAGAATAACCGTTAAATACAAGAGGTCTGAAATTGAAAAATTAGTAAGTTTTGAAGAAGATTCCAAAACGTATAATTTGGTAAAATTCAGAAAAACGAACCAAGGTACCAGTATCAACCTCAAGCCTATCGTTAAAAAAGGCGATAAGGTCAAAAAAGGCCAGGTACTTTGTGAAGGATATGCAACTGAAAAAGGAGAATTGGCATTGGGTAGAAACCTTACCGTTGCCTTTATGCCTTGGAAAGGGTATAACTTTGAAGATGCCATTGTAATCTCTGAAAAAGTGGTTCGAGAAGATATCTTTACCTCTATTCATGTTGATGAATATTCTTTAGAGGTAAGAGATACCAAATTGGGTGCTGAAGAGTTAACGCACGATATTCCCAATGTCTCAGAAGAAGCGACAAAGGATCTCGATGAAAACGGAATGATTCGTATTGGTGCCGAGGTAAAACCCGGTGATATATTGATCGGTAAGATTACCCCAAAAGGAGAATCAGACCCGACACCCGAAGAAAAACTGTTACGAGCTATTTTTGGTGACAAAGCAGGTGATGTGAAAGATGCGTCATTGAAAGCGTCTCCATCATTAAGGGGAGTGGTTATCGAAAAGAAATTGTTCTCTCGCTCTATAAAAGATAAGCGCAAACGTTCAGAAGACAAAGAAGCTATATTAAATCTAGAGACTGAGTACGACTTGAAGTTCGAGGAACTAAAAGAGGTCTTAGTAGGTAAATTGTTCACTCTCATCAATGGTAAAACATCGCAGGGGGTTGTGAACGATTTGGGCGAAGAGGTCTTGCCAAAAGGCAAAAAGTACACGATGAAGATGTTGAACGCCGTTGATGATTTCGCGCATTTGGTAAGTGGAACGTGGACGACAGATAAATCGACCAATGCTTCATTAGCTGATTTGTTGCACAATTACAAGATTAAGTTGAACGACCTTCAAGGAAACTTGAGAAGAGATAAGTTCACTATATCTGTAGGTGACGAACTGCCCGCAGGAATCATGAAATTGGCCAAAGTATACGTTGCCAAAAAACGTAAACTCAAGGTAGGCGATAAGATGGCCGGTCGTCATGGTAACAAGGGTATTGTTTCACGGATCGTACGTCAAGAAGATATGCCTTTCTTAGAAGACGGTACTCCGGTTGATATTGTATTGAACCCGTTGGGTGTACCATCGCGTATGAATATCGGTCAGATTTATGAAACCGTTCTTGGTTGGGCAGGTCTGAAATTAGGAAAGAAATTCAGTACACCTATTTTTGACGGTGCAACACTGGATCAGATAAATGAATATACCGATGAGGCAGGTATTCCAAGATTTGGGCATACCTATCTTTATGATGGTGGAACAGGGCAACGTTTTGACCAACCTGCAACCGTAGGAGTCATTTATATGTTGAAACTGGGCCATATGGTAGACGATAAGATGCATGCGCGTTCTATTGGGCCATATTCATTGATCACACAACAACCATTGGGTGGTAAAGCCCAATTTGGAGGTCAACGTTTTGGAGAGATGGAGGTTTGGGCCCTAGAGGCTTATGGTGCATCTGCGACGCTAAGGGAAATACTTACGGTCAAGTCAGATGATGTCATCGGTAGGGCAAAAACCTATGAGGCGATTGTTAAGGGAGAGACCATGCCAGAACCAGGATTACCAGAATCTTTCAATGTATTGATGCACGAACTCAAAGGTTTGGCATTGGATATTAGATTGGAAGATTAATAGAGAAAGGTTTTGAATACTATTATTTAGAAAAACATATTTTAATCATTATCACCATAGTACTATGGCAAGAATACACGATAATACACCGCAAAAGAAGTTTGGTAAGATTTCTATAGGATTGGCTTCGCCAGAAAAGATTTTGGCAGAATCAAGAGGAGAGGTCTTAAAACCTGAAACCATTAATTACCGAACGCATAAACCTGAACGTGACGGACTTTTCTGTGAACGTATTTTTGGACCTGTAAAGGACTACGAATGTGCTTGCGGGAAATACAAACGCATCCGCTATCGAGGTATTGTTTGTGACCGTTGTGGCGTTGAGGTAACCGAAAAGAAAGTACGTAGAGATAGGGTAGGGCATATCAATTTGGTAGTGCCGGTGGCGCACATCTGGTATTTCCGCTCACTTCCAAATAAAATAGGATATCTTTTAGGATTGCCTTCAAAAAAATTGGATATGATAATTTACTACGAACGGTACGTAGTAATTCAACCCGGTGTCGCAATAGGGCCTGAAGGAGAAGAGGTTCAAAAGATGGATTTCTTGACCGAAGAAGAATATTTAGATATTCTAGAGAACATTCCGCAAGAGAATCAATATTTAGATGATAGCGACCCCAATAAGTTTATCGCTAAAATGGGTGCTGAATGCCTGATCGATCTATTGGCAAGAATAGACTTGGAAGCACTGTCTTACGATTTAAGGCATAAGGCAAATACCGAAACATCCAAACAACGAAAAACAGAAGCGTTAAAACGACTTCAAGTAGTTGAGGCGTTGCGTGAATCTCAAGAAAACAGAGAGAACAGGCCAGAATGGATGATAATGAAGGTCGTTCCGATTATTCCACCTGAACTTCGTCCATTAGTACCGTTGGATGGCGGCCGTTTTGCTACCTCTGATTTGAATGATTTGTACAGAAGGGTTATAATACGAAACAATCGTTTAAAGCGATTGGTTGAGATTAAAGCCCCTGAAGTCATTCTCAGAAATGAAAAACGGATGCTTCAAGAAGCCGTTGACTCTTTATTTGATAATACCCGTAAGGCATCAGCTGTAAAAACAGAATCGAATAGGCCATTGAAATCACTTTCTGATTCTTTGAAGGGTAAACAAGGTCGTTTTCGTCAAAACCTTTTGGGTAAACGTGTCGATTATTCCGCTCGTTCGGTAATCGTCGTCGGACCCGAAATGCGCTTGTTCGAATGCGGACTTCCAAAAGACATGGCTGCAGAGCTTTACAAACCTTTTATTATTCGAAAACTAATAGAAAGAGGTATTGTCAAGACGGTCAAATCGGCCAAGAAAATAATAGACAAAAAAGAACCTGTTGTTTGGGATATTCTTGAAAATGTGCTGAAAGGCCACCCAGTATTATTGAACCGTGCACCTACTTTGCACCGTTTAGGTATTCAGGCATTCCAACCTAAATTGATAGAAGGTAAGGCAATTCGTTTGCACCCATTGGTATGTACGGCTTTTAACGCTGATTTTGATGGAGATCAAATGGCTGTGCACCTTCCGTTGGGGCCAGAGGCTATCTTAGAATCTCAACTGCTTATGTTGGCTTCGCACAATATATTGAATCCGGCAAATGGTTCGCCAATCGCCGTACCATCACAAGATATGGTTTTGGGTCTGTACTATATGACCAAAGAAAGAAAATCAACGAAAGAAGTGCCCATCAAGGGTGAGGGCCTTATCTTTTATTCTGAAGAAGAAGTAGAGATCGCCTTTAACGAAGGTATGGTCAACCTAAATGCTAGCATCAAGGTAAGAGCAAAGGATTTTAATGAGGAAGGAGAATTGGTGTTTCAGATTATACCAACAACGGTCGGTAGGGTCTTGTTCAATATGGAGGTGCCCGAAGAAGCTGGGTATATCAATGCTGTACTGAATAAAAAATCATTAAGAGATATCATTGGTGATATATTACGTGTTACCGATGTGCCGACTACTGGCGATTTTTTAGATAAGATAAAGACCATGGGATACGATTTCGCCTTTAAAGGCGGATTGTCATTTAGCTTGGGCGATATCATTATTCCGCCAGAAAAGCATGAAATGATTGCCGAGGCAAACGTACAGGTAGATGGTATTAAGGCCAACTACAATATGGGTCTTATTACCAATAACGAACGCTACAATCAGGTAATCGATGTATGGACCTCTACGAATGCCATGTTGACCGAGTTGGCCATGAAGCGTATTAGAGAAGATCAGCAAGGGTTCAACTCTGTATATATGATGTTGGATTCTGGTGCAAGGGGCTCTAAAGAGCAAATTCGTCAGTTGACAGGTATGCGAGGGTTAATGGCCAAGCCTAAGAAATCAACCGCAGGTGGCGGAGAAATTATTGAAAACCCGATTCTTTCTAACTTTAAGGAAGGGCTATCGATTTTGGAATACTTTATATCAACGCACGGTGCCCGTAAGGGTCTGGCGGATACCGCTTTGAAAACGGCCGATGCGGGTTATTTGACGCGACGTTTGGTAGATGTCTCGCAAGATGTTATTGTTAATATAGAGGATTGTGGTACACTTAGAGGAGTAAGTGTTGTGGCCTTGAAGAAAAACGAGGAGATTGTTGAGACTTTGGGCGAACGTATTTTGGGTCGTGTATCATTACATGATGTATATAATCCTTTGAACGAAGAACTATTGCTTACTGCAGGTCAAGAAATCATGGAGGCCGATGTCAAGAAAATCGAAGCATCGCCCATTGATAAAATAGAGGTGCGTTCTGCGCTTACTTGTGAAGCCCCAAAAGGCATTTGTGCAAAATGTTACGGTAGAAACCTTTCAACCAATAAAATGGTACAAAGAGGTGAAGCTGTTGGTGTTGTGGCCGCTCAATCTATTGGAGAGCCTGGTACGCAACTTACTTTGCGTACATTCCACGTAGGAGGTATTGCAGGTAATATCTCAGAAGAGAACAAGTTGGAAGTCAAATTCTCTGGGGTTGCTGAAATCGAAGACCTCAGAACAGTTAACGGGGTGGATAGTGAAGGCAAAAAAGCTGAAATCGTAATTTCAAGAACCTCCGAACTTAAAGTTGTGGATGCTAAAACAGGCATTACTTTAAGTACGAACAATATTCCTTATGGTTCGCAAATATTTGTAAAGAACGGTGTGAAAGTTACCAAGGGAGATGTTATTTGTTCTTGGGATCCGTATAATGGTGTAATCGTATCTGAATTTGCAGGAAAGATTGTCTATGAGAATATCGATCAAGGTGTTACTTATCAGGTCGAGATTGATGAACAAACAGGTTTTCAAGAAAAAGTAATCTCAGAATCAAGAAATAAAAAACTGATACCTACCCTATTGATAATGAATTCTAAGGATGAGGTGTTGCGTTCGTACAACCTGCCAGTTGGTTCACACCTTATGGTCGATGATGGTGATAAGGTTAAAGAAGGTAAGATTTTGGTGAAGATACCTCGTAAGTCGGCCAAGTCAGGTGATATTACCGGAGGACTTCCAAGAGTTACCGAATTATTCGAAGCGCGTAACCCTTCGAACCCGGCAGTAGTATCTGAGATAGATGGCGTGGTTTCTTTTGGTAAGATAAAAAGGGGTAACCGAGAGATTATTATTGAATCGAAGTTGGGTGATATCAAGAAGTATTTGGTAAAATTATCGAATCAAATCTTGGTTCAAGAGAATGATTATGTTCGTGCCGGTATGCCAATGTCCGATGGGTCTATTACGCCCGAAGATATTCTTAAGATCAAGGGTCCGTCTGCTGTGCAGCAGTATTTGGTAAATGAAGTACAAGAGGTTTACCGTTTACAAGGTGTGAAGATCAACGATAAGCATTTTGAAGTGGTTGTTAGACAGATGATGCGTAAAGTGAGAATTCAAGATCCAGGAGACACCATTTTCTTGGAAAACCAATTGGTGCACAAAGATGATTTCATTCAGGAGAACGATGGTATTTATGGTAAAAAAGTGGTTGAAGATGCTGGAGAATCAGAAAACCTGAAAGCCGGTCAGATTATTACGGCACGTGAACTACGTGATGAAAATTCTATATTGAAACGTTCTGATAAGAATTTGGTTGTTGCCAAAGATGCCATTGCAGCTACAGCGACACCAATACTTCAAGGTATTACAAGAGCATCATTGCAGACCAAGTCGTTTATCTCTGCGGCATCGTTTCAAGAAACTACCAAAGTATTGAACGAAGCTGCGGTTAGCGGAAAAGTAGATACCTTGGAAGGATTGAAGGAAAACGTTATCGTTGGTCATAGGATTCCGGCAGGTACGGGTATGCGCGACTATGAGAATATCATCGTAGGCTCTAAAGAAGAGTACGATGAGATTATGGCCCGTAAAGAGGCATTGAAATTTTAATTGGCAAACCCTCGATGATCTTATTGTCGAGGGTTATTTTTTACTACTATGGCTGAAAAAGGACAAAAACCAAAACAGATTAATATAGAGCTTGACGAGAAAATGGCGGAGGGCATATATTCGAACCTTGCAATTATCAATCATTCTGTCTCTGAGTTTGTGGTGGATTTTATTAGTATGATGCCAGGAGCGCCAAAGGCCAAGGTAAAGAGTAGAATAGTTTTGACTCCCCAGCATGCAAAGAAATTCTTAAAGGCATTGAACGATAATGTACATCGTTTTGAAAAGGCCCATGGTACTATAAAAGATTATGAACAACCTCCTATTCCTATGAATTTTGGGCCAACAGGCGAGGCATAGTAGAATCTAAAGGCAGTTTGTTAAGTCAGGTAACATTTGTTGTAGAGCTTGTTGACTGGGTTTTTAAATATGATATTTTCTATATTAACTGAATTCTGAAGTGAAATGCAACTTCACAGAAGAATATTTTTGTTGGGTCATCTGTAAAGAAAATTGTGAATCGGCCAAAAAGACCAACTGTCCACTTTTATCTTGCGCTAAAAATTTCTGTTTCACTCTTTTGAATTCTTTGAACTCTTCGCTTTTTTGATTTTCTGGATCCACCCAACAAGCCTTATGAACAGGAAAATTCTCATAAGTGCATTTTGCGCCATATTCATGTTCTAAGCGATATTGAATGACCTCAAACTGTAGGGCACCAACTGTTCCTATTATTTTTCTACCGTTCATTTCAAGCGTAAAGAGTTGTGCGACACCTTCATCCATAAGTTGATCTATACCCTTGTACAATTGTTTTGATTTCATGGGATCGGCATTATTGATATACCTGAAATGTTCTGGCGAAAAACTAGGTATGCCCTTATAATGCAATTGCTCACCCTCGGTCAAGGTATCACCTATTTTGAAATTTCCAGTATCGTGTAGCCCCACAATATCTCCAGGATAAGATATGTCGACAATTTCCTTTTTTGCAGCAAAAAATGCATTGGGACTTGAAAACTTCATTCTCTTGTTATGACGAACATGTAGATAGGGTTTGTTTCTTTCGAAAGTACCCGAAACTATTTTTATAAACGCTAGTCTATCGCGATGTTTGGGATCCATATTAGCATGAATCTTAAAGACAAACCCTGTCAGTTCTTTCTCATAGGCTTCCACTAATCGTTCTTCGGCCATTTTATCCCTTGGTGAAGGAGCAATTTCTATAAAACAGTCCAATAACTCCCGAACGCCGAAATTATTTAATGCAGATCCGAAGAAAACAGGTTGTTGTTCGCCTTTTAAATATGCTTCTATATCAAATTTAGGGTATACCCCGTTTACCAACTCTAGATCTTCCCGTAGGGTTTCAGCGGCTTTGTTACCAATGATATTTTCCAGTTCAGAACTTTCAATAGTATCAAAAGCTATAGTTTCTTCTATATTTTTTTTACTGTCTCCACTAAAGAGGTTTATATTCTTTTCATAGATGTTGTAGATACCCTTAAAGTCATACCCCATACCGATGGGGAAACTCAAAGGAGTCACCGAAAGCCCCAATTTTTGTTCGAGCTCATCCAATAGATCAAAGGCATCCTTGCCCTCCCTATCCAATTTATTGATAAAAACGATTATTGGTATGTTTCGCATTCTGCATACGGCTACGAGTTTTTCGGTCTGAGCCTCAACACCTTTGGCAACATCGATTACTACGATTACGCTATCTACAGCAGTCAAAGTTCTAAAGGTGTCTTCAGCGAAATCTTTGTGGCCAGGGGTGTCTAAAATATTTATTTTTTTGTCTTTGTAAAGAAATGCAAGTACAGAGGTAGCAACAGAGATACCGCGTTGTCTTTCAATTTCCATAAAATCACTGGTCGCCGTCTTTTTGATTTTGTTGTTCTTAACCGCACCGGCCTCTTGAATTGCACCTCCAAATAGAAGCAGCTTTTCGGTAAGGGTGGTTTTACCAGCATCAGGGTGCGAAATGATTCCGAAAGTTCTTCTGCGTGATATTTCCTCTTTAAATCCCATAAAAAAAATTTGAACAAAAATAAGGTAAATATTGCAGTTGGGCTTATTAGTGATTACAGTTGTAATGGTATATCGACTATTAGAATTCCTATGAAAAAACATGAATTTTAATAAATACCTCAGAATGTAATAGGTCGATTATATAGGGTTGTTGTCGATATGTGGAAATATAAATAGTCTTTTTTTTCAAGAATAACGTATCTAATGAAGTATTAAAATGTAAGAATAATACGCTTTATCGAATAAACACGTTTTTGAAAGACATTTGACAATTAATGCCTTCAAAACAGTTTGAAGATTAAAATAATAGGTATATCTTGCGTTGAAATTTAGTAGAAGAGTCCCAAACATCTTACTCTACGACCTAATAGTGCCATGGTGATAAGTTTAATAAAAACTATCACTATATGAAAAATATTACTTTGTTACACCTTAAGGGAAAAGCGTTTTATGGCCTTGTTCTAACAAGTGCTTTTTTTGTACTTGCACTCACTTCTTCCTTTAGCGACCCACTAGATGATACGATTTATGATGTCTTTTTTATTGATACCGATGGTGATGGTATTCAGAATGAGGATGATATAGACGATGATGGAGATGGTATCATCGATAGTAATGAGAAAGGAAATAACGACGGAGATGAGCTGCCTAACTCCTTAGATTTGGATTCTGATAACGATGGTGTTTCTGATAATTTGGAAGCCCAAAGCGCCTTAACGTTTATCCCTCCTTCAGGAATGGATACAGATAGAAATGGGTTGGATGATGCTTATGAGGATAGCCCTGGCAGTGGTGGTGGTCTAAGTCCTATAGATTCTGATATGGATGGGATTCAGGATTTTGTTGATTTGGATTCGGACAATGATGGTATATTGGATAGTGTAGAGTCTAGTGTTTTGAGCACTAATTTTAATTGTGACACCGTTCCCAATTTAGACTTTAGCAACCCTCCCTTATTGGAGTCTGGTGATGGTGTTACTGAAGGATCGGTATATAGAATTAGTAATATCGATGATGGCCTAGATGCGATTATAACCGTTGAAACGGTTGTTAACGGACGTATTGATAATATTGATCAGAACAGTGTTGATCCCGAATTTTTTAAACCCGAGATTCAGTTTACCACCACAAGCAACGTTAGGAACCCTCATGTGGACCTAAGAATCTCTTTGGTCAAATCAGGAACCAATGAACAAGCTGTTCTATCTGAACTTATTGCAAATTTTATAGATATTGATGGTAATGCCCGGTATCAGGAATTAAACAGATTTGATACTCCTGCAAGCTTCACCGTAGACGATCCAAAAGATATATTGGTCGAGAATACGGGTAGTGGTTTACTGGTCAGCGGAGGTACTATAGAGTACGCTGGTATAATCAACACGCATCCGCAGGTGAACGTTGCGGTAGAATTTGTGGATATTTCCACCTTTGTCTTTAGATTTGGTATTAAGACAGATAGAACAGATAATTTTACTACGGTTGTAAGACAATCAGGAATACAATTTGGTTGTTTGGATAATTTTGTGAACCCCCAGACAACGACCTTTAGTACCGATGTGGACTCGGATGGTGATGGTTATCCAGATAGAGCGGATATAGATTCGGACAATGATGGTATTCCAGACAATGTTGAGGCCCAAACAACAGAGGGATATATTGCTCCTTCTGGCCAGGATGATGATAATGATGGTCTTGACAATGCTTATGAAGGCGAAGACAACACTGGACTTGACCCTATAAATACTGATGAGGATGAAGCTTTGGATTACATTGACTTGGACAGCGACAACGATACGGTGCCCGACAACAACGAGGGCAACGATTTCAATTTCGATGGTATTCCCGATCAGACCTATACCGGGGTCGATACTGACGGTGACGGCCTTGACGATGGTTATGAGGGCAGTAATGTCAATGACGGTTTCGATGTGAACGATGAGATCAACGATCCGGCGAACGATTTGCCCGATACAGATGGTACTGAGGATGTGAACTATAGGGATTTTGATGATGATGGCGACGGCATCGATACGCCCGATGAGGATGCTGACGGCGATGGAGACCCCACCAACGACGATACCGATGGTGACGGAACCCCTGATTATTTGGATGCTGATGCTGACCCTGAGATTGACACCGATGGTGATGGCGTTCCCGATACTGTTGATGTTGATGATGACAACGACGGTATTCTCGATACCGAGGAAGACCCCAACCTAGATGGTGACAACGATCCGTTGACCGATCCTCTGGACACTGACGGCGATGGTTACCCGAACCACCTGGATATAGATGCCGACAACGATGGCATACCGGATAACGTAGAGGCACAGACCACAGCGGGCTACATTGCGCCCAATGACGATGATGAGGTGACCTATACGGGCAACAACGGTTTGAACTCCGCCTATCTGCCTGATGGCCTTACCCCTGAGAACCACGACGGAGAGGACAATCCCGATTACATTGACTTGGACAGCGACAACGATACGGTGCCCGACAACAACGAGGGCAACGATTTCAATTTCGATGGTATTCCCGATCAGACCTATACCGGGGTCGATACTGACGGTGACGGCCTTGACGATGGTTATGAGGGCAGTAATGTCAATGACGGTTTCGATGTGAACGATGAGATCAACGATCCGGCGAACGATTTGCCCGATACAGATGGTACTGAGGATGTGAACTATAGGGATTTTGATGATGATGGCGACGGCATCGATACGCCCGATGAGGATGCTGACGGCGATGGAGACCCCACCAACGACGATACCGATGGTGACGGAACCCCTGATTATTTGGATCCAACTGATGATACTCCTGAGATACCAGAAATAGAAGTTAACCAAATGGTCACACCAAACAGCGATGGTAAGAACGATTTCTTGTTCATACGAGGGGTAGATAGAGCGAAAAACAATTCATTGCGAATTTTCAATAGATGGGGTATTGCAGTTTATGAAGGTGAGAATTATAACAATCAGAACAATGTATTTGACGGAAGATCAAAAGGTAGGTCTACGGTAAGTTCAGAAGATTATCTACCATCTGGCATTTATTTTTATATCTTTGAATATCAAAAAGATAATAAGGATAATATTACGGATAGTGGATACATTTATGTCAGTAAATAATATATTTCACCTCAAATGATGGTATATAAGAAGTTATTAGTTCCCCTAGTTGTATTGATGGGTTTTATTAGTAGTACTGTAAGTGCCCAACAAGATGCACAGTATACTCAGTATATGTTCAACACAATGACGGTTAATCCCGCCTATGCCGGATCTAGGGGTCAGTTTAGTGCGGCTGCACTGTATCGTTCACAATGGGTGGGTCTTGACGGATCCCCTGAAACATTCACGTTGAACCTTCATTCGCCCATTCGAAACAGTAAGTTGGGCTATGGTCTATCTGTTGTAAAAGACGATATTGGTGATGGTGTTGTTTCTGAAACTTATTTAGATGCGATTATTTCGTATACAATTGATGTTTCATTAGATGGTAAGCTATCTTTTGGGTTAAAAGCAGGTGGGAATTTTCTGAATTTAGATTTCAACGGACTACGTAATTTTGACACGGAACCTGTTAACGTCGATAATATTGAAAACAAGTTTTCGCCAAATGTTGGTCTAGGTATTTATTATCATACCAATAGATTTTATGCAGGCTTGTCCGCTCCCAATTTATTACAGACCGAACATTTTGATAATTCGCAAAGTCAATCGAACTCGGTTCAATTTCTTTCTAAAGAACGAATAAATTTTTACCTCATTACCGGGTATGTCTTTGATTTGGGAGGTAATTTGAAATTTAAGCCAGCATTGCTGACAAAAGTCGTTGGGGGAGCACCCTTACAAGTAGATGCTTCTGCCAGCTTTCTTTTCAATGATAAGTTTTCATTTGGAGCGGCTTACCGATGGGATGCTGCCATAAGTGCCTTGGTCGGTTTTCAGATATCGGATCAATTGATGCTGGGCTTGGCGTATGATAGGGAAACTACAGAATTGGGAGCTACTCAATTTAACGACGGATCTTTTGAGATATTCTTGAGATTTGAATTGGTTAAATCGTTCCAGAAGTTGGTTTCACCTCGTTTCTTCTAAACTGCTTACAAATGACAAAAAAAATACTATTACCGATTATCTTTGTTTTTTCCGTGGGAATAAACTGTTTTGCCCAAGAAGTCAAAGAAGACAGGTTGGTCACCAAGGCAAATGAGCGTTATGAAAATTACTCTTTTAGCCCGGCCATAGATATATACAAAAGAGTGTTGGAAAAAGGTTATGTCTCTGCCGATCTCTTAAAGAAATTGGGCAATTCATATTATTTTAATGCCGAATACAATGAAGCTTCCGAAATTTACAAAAGATTGGTTGACAATTATCCTTCTAAGGTAGGCCCTGAATACTATTTTAGGTATGCGCAGACCCTTAAGACTTTGGGTGATTACGGAAACTCTAAGGTTATCATGGCAAAGTTCATAGAGCTTACATCTGATGATACTAGAGCTAGTGCGTATAATAAAGAGAAAGATTATTTAGAAGAGATAGAAAAAAACTCTGGCAGGTATGATATGGGGGCTTTCGAATACAATTCGGTGTATTCCGAGTTTGCACCTTCCTTTTATAAAGATGGTCTTATATTTTCTTCTGATAGGGATACGGGAAATTTAGCCCGTTACCGACATACATGGAATTCAAAAGATTTCTTGGATCTGTATAAAGTGAACACAGATAGTTCGTCAATGAATATGGTCACTAAACTTGGTGATAAATTGAATACGAGATTACACGAATCGACCACCACCACCACCAAAGACGGAAATACGATTTATTTTACTAGAAATAATTTTAAAGAGGGCAAGTACATAAAAGATGAGGAAGGTGTAATTCGACTTAAAATATTCAAAGCGACCATTGCAGAAGAAGGAAATTGGTCGAATATTGAGGAATTGCCCTTTAACAGTGATTCATATTCAGTTGCCCACCCTGCGCTTAGCGCTGATGAAAAGACTTTGTATTTCGCATCTGATATGCCTGGTACATTAGGGCTTTCTGATATTTTCAAAGTGTCGATCGGCGATGACGGCGGTTATGGTGCCCCAGTAAATTTAGGAAACTCTATTAACACTGAATTTAGGGAAACCTTCCCATTTGTCACCAGTGAAGAAATACTCTACCTATCTTCCGATGGCCGTCCTGGCCTTGGTGGATTGGATGTTTTTGCTACCAAGATCGCAGATGGAAAATTAGACGGTGCCGTAGTCAATGTGGGAAGACCTGTAAATAGTAAAATGGATGATTTTACTTTTATCTTTGATGAAGATACTAGAAAAGGGTATTTCGCTTCTAACAGATCTGATGGTGTTGGTGCTGACGATATCTATACTTTCGTTGAGAATACTCCTTTAGTACTCGAATGTGTTCAAAAAATTACAGGAACCGTACGTGATAAAATAACCAATGACCTATTGGTGGGTGCCACGGTCAAGGTAATCAATGAGAACAATGAAGAAGTGTTGTCGACTATAACTGATTCTGAAGGTAATTATTCATTGTCTTTAGATTGCAACAGAGGAAACTTTGTAAGGGCGTTGACACAGGGTTATGTGCCTTCTGAAGAGTATTTAGAGAAATCAGATTCAAAGCCTAAGATTATTGACTTCTATTTAGAAAGAGATAAAGTTACGGCTGGTTTTGGTGATGATTTGGCCAAGCTTCTACAGTTAAGTACTATTTATTTTGATTTTGACAAATACAACATTCGTAAAGATTCTGAAGTGGAAGTTGAAAAAGTCATTGCCGCCATGGAGAAATATCCAAGTCTTAAGATAAAGATAAATTCACATACTGATAGCAGGGGTAAAGATTCATATAACCTTATGCTATCTCAAAAAAGGGCAGAAGCTACCGTAAATTACATGGTCGCTAATGGAATTGCTGCTGATAGGCTAGAAGGAGAAGGTTTTGGTGAGACCAAGTTGATCAATACATGCGCTAATGGTGCAAAATGTTCAGATTCAGAGCATGAATTGAACCGTAGATCAGAGTTCATAATATTTGAATGATTTTTTCGGAAAGTATTTTGAAAATGCGGTCGTGCACATGTATATGGCCGTATTTTTGCTTATAAAGGTTTTAGGTTCTTTCGCGCAAAAAAACCATAGACTCCATATTTCCTCCACTTTACTTAGAGATTAACAGGGTTCACAACATATTTTTGGGTTTGATACGATTACTTGGCTACTTTAGCCAACAGATTAACCTACTCTATGTTCAATATCAGATTCTTACTGCTACTGTTATTGTTTTCCTGCTGTGCTACGATAGTGGGTCAGGATACCTATATAGATAATTTCGGCTCCGTTTCTTATTCCAATGATGATGGTAATCAAAACTGGTCTACAAATTGGATAGAGAATGGCGATGATACCGATAATGGTCCAGTAAATCAATATATAAACATTACAGGTAATAGATTGAGAATGTATTATATCTGGACTGAAAACATCAGAAGAAGCGCAGATTTATCGGGGACTACAAATGCAACGCTCTCTTTTGATTGGGAGACCATTAGTTTGACCTCTTCACAGCGTTTGGCTGTTCAAATTTCCTCGAACGGCGGTGCCACCTATACAACGTTGGGGTATCTAACTGGAAATACTACCGGTACGTTCACTCAAGATATTTCTGCTTATATTTCTGCAAATACTACCATTAGGTTTAACAATATTGATAGTAATTGGAACTCTGATGACTATGCTTACCTTGATAATATCAGCATAAGTGCGACATCCTCCAATGCACCGCCAGTAGTGACCGCAACAGGTAATCAAACCTATTGTCCTGGGAGTACCATTCCAATAGTACAGACTATAAGTATTACTGATCCAGATGATACTACCACAACTGAAGTATCCATTCAAATTTCATCAGGCTATATCAATGGGGAAGATCTATTGACGTTAACTGGGTCACATCCTACCATAACAACAAATTGGAGTGCGACTGAGGGCAAGTTAACACTTACTGGGCCAACTACTCTTATAGCTTTTGAGGTAGCTGTTGCCGCGGTAGAATATTCAAGTAGTGCTGTGAACCCTTCTGGGAGTAGAGATTTTTCTATTACAGTGGGCGATGCCAATTATTTGCCGAATACAGGCCATTATTATGAATATATTTCTGATGTGGGTATAACTTGGACGGCCGCAAGAGACGCCGCAGCTCTAAGGACGTATTATGGATTACAAGGGTATTTAGCTACCCTGACCTCTCAAATAGAGGCAGATTTTTCTGGTTCTCAAGCACTTGGAGTAGGGTGGATAGGAGGTAGTGATGAAGCCACCGAAGGTACATGGCAATGGGTTACCGGCCCTGAGACCGGTACAGTTTTTTGGAACGGTACAGCTGGTGGAAGTAGTCCGAATTTCGCCTTTTGGAATTCAGGAGAACCCAATCAGGCTGGAAATGAGGATTATGCCCATATTACCCACCCCAATGTAAACCCCAACGGTTCATGGAACGACCTGTCAAATACCGGTGCTGCTTCCGGTAATTATCAACCCCAGGGTTATGTTGTGGAATATGGAGGTACTGTTGGAGACCCTGTTGTTAATGTTACGGCAACTACAAGCATAACAATTGATGATATTGATCCTACCGCTTCCAATCCTTTGTCAGTGACGGTATATTGTTCTTCAGATGTTCCAGCAGTTGATATTACCGTGGTAACCGATGAGGCCGACAACTGTACACCCAGCCCAACAGTGACATTTATTGGCGATGTAAGTGATGGGGGCAATCCTGAAATTATTACCAGAACCTATCGTATAACCGACGATTCAGGAAATACTACCAATGTTGAACAGACCATAACAGTACTTGAGATAGGTATAACCGATCATCCTGCCAACCAAACTGTTTTTTCGGGTGATAATGCTGTGTTTTCGGTAAATGCGTTTAATGCAGATACCTATCAATGGGAGGTGAGTACCAATGGGGGGGTAAGTTATAGTTCTATATCCGACGGTGTTGAATACACTGGAACTCAGACGTCTATTTTAACGATTAGTTCTGCGGGTATTGATAAAAATGGTAATAGGTACAGAGTATTGGTTTCCAATTCGGCTTCTTCCTGTCCGATTATCGTGTCCAATTCTGGAATTTTAGAGGTAAAGGTAAGTACTGTGATTACTAATAGAAGAATAACCCATAGAGTTAATAAAGATTGATTTGCAACAGCCTTTCAATTGTTTCGAATCCAGAAGCTAAGCCTTCAACTTTATAGAGCCAAACATTGTTAATTTGAACTTACACAACAATTATTTTAGTCATTGCCATAAAGGGGTAATTTTGTAGGAAAAGACATAGTATGGAACTATTCACCTTAGTTATAAATGCACTACAACCTAATTAAATGACAAGAAGAGAACCTTTGGGCTTTTTCTATATAAGTAGGGTGTTAAAGTACTTTTTTTTAATTTCCCCCCTATTTTTCATAGAAGTTGTTAGCGCCCAGAATATAGTGGTAAACCCTGTAACCGATTTACCAGCTCAAGTTGTGGGCTGTGGCGATAATACAACCTTCAAATTTAGGCTGTATGGCCCTACTTCGGTTAACGAACAGGTAAGTGTACAATTACCTGTCCATGCAGAGTTTGTGGCATTGTCAGCTCCTGGATCTGGGGTATCGGTAAATGTATCTGATTTAAAAAACCCAATATTCACTATTGCCTCGGCTTTGGCCAACACTTCTAGTTTTGTTGATATCGTTTATACGTTACGAACGGGCTGTACACCTATGGTAGATTCCAAACTAGTACATGAGCTCTTAAGCGATTCAAGTATCAACAAAACGGTTGATTACCCTACGGTACTGTATTCAGTACTTGAGGTCGACAATACCATTCTTCCAGCCTCGGCTACCTTGTCGGTCAATAATACCCAGAACTTTACTTTTACCATAGGTAACGAGCCAGTAAATACCACTGCCTATAGCAATAATGTAGTTGCTTATATAGAACACAGTACCAATATTGAGATTACTTATGGGGGTACAGGTGTTTTTGTTGCAGGAACACCATCTGGAGGTAATGTGACCGATACCATTACGCTCGGAGCAGTTGAAATAGCCGTTGTTGGAGATAATGATAATCATTTTGAAAAAAATGAGAGTATTGACATTACGGTTACGGCAAAGCTGTTGGGCTGCCCTTCGGGTGCTGGTGAGACCATTTCATACCAAGCGGCCTATGGAGGCTGTTTGTCGGCTGCCCTGCCCTGTAAAACGGGTAACACATCTACATCAGGAATTGCTCTAAGTTCTGGTACGGCAGCGTTGTACACTCGGGTACAGAAACATGCTTGGCCAAGTCCGTCTACTACCGATACTGCTGAATTTTTATTGCGAAATGATGGGTCGGGTTCAGGACATATTTATAATTTGACATTGGATCTGGGTTTTAGTAATGGGGGTGCAACCTATGTGCCTAATGATTATATACAATATACATGGTCTAATTTTAGTGTCAACGGTAATGTGGTTGCCAATAGTGGTTCGCAAGGTAGTTTTACTGACTTTCAATTTGCTTCCGATCCAGATGGTGTGGGTGTAGGCCTTGAAGATTTAGATGGTGATGGTTTTTTTGATGACCTGCCTGTGGGTAACTCATTTGTTTTAAGCAATGTATTGGCGTATAATTATTTGGCTGATACTAATGGTGGGGTGGCCTGTGATGACATGTACGCTGGTTATGCAATAGTGCGTTGGGCCTATTCATATCGAGATCAATGTGGTGATACGACCTCTTTTAACGTTCCTAATAATGGTTTGAATACATGGCGCCCTTGGAGTTTTTATGGTACTAATTTTATTGGTACGAATATAAACTCTTCTTCAGGTAGTTCTAATTTTGGACCAGGCGATACCTTTGACTTTTTCATTGCCATGAATAGTAGCCAAACACCGTCACAACTTAATATAACTGGCTTACATTGGGAGGTGTATTATACCTTGCCATCAGGGGTGATTCCCAATGGTAATGGTACTTGGGGGTCTCAACCCTTTAACTTATTAAGTTTCGACCCTGTTACCCGTATTGCGGTGTATTCGTCGCAATCTGCACCTACCCAAGGGTATCACCTTCGATATGACCCAAAAATCCCGTTAAGAATCGACCCGGCTTGTGTTGGTAGTTATGCAGGCAGTATTCATTATGAATATCATCTAAAAGGCGACCCAGTATATGAACCAATTAATGTTTGTGGCGATGGTGCAACTTTTACCGTAACGTGCCCAAGTGCTGGCCCATCAGTCTGTGTTTCGGACTTTTCATTTGATAGAACGACATTAGGGTATACTGATATGAGTGAAACTACGAGTATCAATACAACAGACCCAGGCATACGGTTAGATCATGCCTTGGAAGGTGATATGGTAAGATGGCATGTAGAAGTTGATATAAACGAGGCCAATTTACAATCTGCAATAGCCCTGTTAGAATATGATACTAATAATTGGTTCAGTAGTCAAAGTGATGGCGGTATAAAGGCGATAAATATTGAATATATTCCAGCCGGTGGGGGAGGGTCTACTACGTTCAATGATTTAGGCCAATACAGTTATATTCAGAACAATGGTGGAAAAACGAACCATGAAGTAGACCTCTTAGGAGGTGTGTTAATCGGTATTGCCCCAGGAATTGGTGATAGGTATATTATTGACGTGGATCTAAAAGTTTCAGAAACATGTACATTCACTGATTGGCGATACCAACCAATTATGGGTATGCTGGTATCCTCTCCGGTAACGTCATTATTAAACCCTAGCGTTCATAGTTGTAATTTTTTGACTGATGAATTTGGGATGTTGTATTACTATAAAAATCCGTACTCTCAGCCTGTTCAGCAAAGTTTTACGGTAAATGGTTGTGATGAACTGAATATGGGTGTCAGAGTAGGGTTTTCAAGTTATTCGAAAATTGGCGATTTGTTTCCAAATGAATTTAGAAATTTTGCCATTCCAAAAATTGTTGAAATCTTATTGCCTTCGGGTGTAGATTATGTGTCAGGTAGCTCAACGTATAAAGGGTATCCAAACGAATTCACCCATGTCTTGCCCGACCCGATAATCACATATGATTTTGAACCTGGTTTTCATAAGTATAGCTGGCTAAATGACGGCTCATGGCCAAAAGAAAAAGCTTCGAATAGTTATGCGATAAAAGACATTAATTTTAGAGTAGTCCCCAATTGTAAAATTGAGGAATGGGCGTATTCAGGAAACAGATTAGGCATGACCATATTGCCCACTACTACTTTTGAAACGTATAGAAACATTGCGTTGCCAGGTAGAGATATTAACCTACCAAGAAGAAGCCTTCCGAGAGGTACGCAATACTTACCCCTTGATTTTACGGTGAGTTCTCCGACCCCAACAATTACAACAGAGACCAATAGTGCAGCATGGACGGTAAATATCAATAATACATCTTCTGGTGGTAAAGTTTTGAATAATACTTGGATGGCTATAGAAGTACCCAACAATAATATTGTACCTACCCTGTGGAACGGAGCTACGCAAATACCCTTGACAGGATATGGTACGGGTAAGTACTGGGCACAAATTGGAAATGTTGATGCCCTAGGCAAACAATTTGAAATCAAATCAAATAACTTTACAGTTTGTGGTACCGATAGTTTTAATGTACGCATTGGTCAAAACTGCACACAATACCCTGCTGATCCAGATACGGGTTATTCTCTTGGTGGTACCTCAAGTAATTATAATTGTAGTAATGAAGAGACGATACAATTGTCACTAAGCACCCAAAACCCATCTATTAATGTGGCTACGGCTTTGGGGTCACCTCCTGCAACGTATGATTTTTGTTCTATCGTGCCTTACCGAATTGATGTGAATAATTCAGCAAATGGTTTTGCGTATGCGCTGGCATCTGAAATAGGTTTGCCAGTAGGTATGACTTTGAATACGAGTTCTGGCGTATTGGTGTACGGCGGGGTGTCATACCCAGTTTCAAATGCTAACATTAGTTTTGATAACCTGACCAATACATATACCGTTGATATTTCAAGTATTTCTGCGGCACCAATTTCAGGGGCAAATGGCCTGCCAGGGGTTTCATCAAATGACCCAACCGCATTTTTCTTGACCTTTGATCTTGGTTTTACTTGTGACTATATTTCTGGTAGTAAGTTAGTCAACAAAATTAAGGCTATTTCAGCTTGTCAAGAACCTATCAATGCCTCTCAGGGGCAAGATGAAATAAAGACCAACCCTGTGAATGTATCGCAAGTACCATCAAATCTTGTGTATGCTATTTCAGTTGATGCCAATGATAATAGCATACAGGCCTGTAATCAAACTGAAACTATATCAGTAAATATTACGAATCAAGGTATCGTTACTAACGGCTCTTATGAGTTTATTGTAGCGACCATTGATGATGCTTTTAATTACGTAACAGGCTCTTACAATGCTGGTATAAATGGTCCAGCTAGTGCTCCGGTTGTTACCGTAGATCCCATTTCAGGAAACCGCATATTGAAGTGGCCTATGCCTGATGGTATTCCTGTAGCTTCTATTATAGCCTTTGATTTTGAAATCGAAGTCGTCTCTCCTTCAGATGTTACTTGTCAAGCATTTGATTTAAATGTCGCAACAAGAATTGAACAAACTATAGATTGCTCTTCAATGGGTGGTGTAACTTGCCCTAGTGTTGAGAGTATAACTTCTCAAACTGATGCATCCATCTCTGTAGAAAAATCAACTTTGGTAATTTCTTCTATCGCTACTTCTTCTGTGATAAGTGGTAATAACCAAAGCATAACGGCTAATTTTTCCGTAGAAAACATATCAAATGTATCTGTGCCGAGTGGTACATTTATATCAATTTATTATGATACGAATGCTAATGGTCAGTATGATGGGGGCGATGTTCTAGTGGGTACAAAAACAGTAGCGAGTATAATTTCTGCATTGACTACTATCAACAATAATATCACTTTTGTGGCTACAGCAGCTCAAGCGTGTAATTTACTTATTGTGGCACGTTTAGAAGACAACCCCTGTGTTTGTGCTAGGGCTGAGGCGTCAATGATTACACCAACAATTATTTCTGATTTAGGAGGGGCTGATAGTCAAGTTTGTGAAAATGGAAGTATTCAATTAGGTACTCCAATAAACCCCAATTATACCTATTCTTGGTCAGGATCCAACCCTACGGAGACTTCGTATTTGAATAATGTAGTATCTGCTAGACCCACCTTTTCTTATAGCGGCCTAAAAATCAATACTAATACCAATGTGATGTATACGGTGGTGGTTACGCTTCCTAACGGATGCACGATGTCCGATCAGGTTGAGGTGCAAATAGTCCCATCCCCTGAGGCTACGGTAAGTGTTACCGATACTTCTTGCGGACTAGCTAATGGTGAAATAACATTTAATTTTACTGATTACCCTAACAGAGCAGGTCTTGAGTTTAGTTTAGATAACCAAACGACTTATAAACCCTTTGTATTCGATAACTTAGGTTCTGTTACTTATAACAATCTATCCACAGGTATATACCATTTGTGGGTGCGATGGGGTAATAATGATTGTCCAGTAGATTTGGGTAATTACAGCATTTCAACTATTGTTGAAGTGGTAATAAATACACATCCTCCAAATCAATCTATTTTTGTGAATGATAATGCTTCCTTTTCTGTAAGTACTGAAAATGCAGATACTTATCAGTGGCAGGTAAGTGTCAATGGCGGTGTTGTTTTCACTGATATAAGTGATGGAGCGGATTATACCGGTACCCAAACAATGAATTTAATAGTGAATTTAGTAGGGGTAGAAAAAAATAATTTCAGATATAGGGCCCTGGCCTCAAACTCGACCACTTCTTGTGTAATCCATAATTCGAATTCGGCCATATTGACCGTAAAAGTTAAAACCGTGATTACCAATAGAAGAATAACTCATAGAGTTAATAAAGATTGATTCCTGAATTTAACCTGACAACCGACTTCATTACAACAGGTTTTTCCTACAAGATAACACCTTTAAAGTATTGGTATACATGAGGTTGTCGGTTAAGAAAACAATCAAAAACCTCAACATTTGGGCTTTATACATTGCATTTTAATGCTTACACAACATTTATTTTTCACTACTACGTATAAGGTTAATTTTGTAGACTGTAATTGAGCCATTTCACCAAATATGGTTTAGTACGACCCAAAGCATGAATAACTTAACCGAGCTTAACCAGTGTTTTCACCTTGAAAACAGAATGCAAATGTTCTTATAAGAACATGGCTCCCTATGATTATCCAGCTTAAATAGATTTTTCAATTGCGTGCATATAACGGCATCGTTGAAACATCCATAGTATGTAATAGTAATTGTACAATATTATTTTAAGTTAAAGTAATGGTCATGAAGAAAATAATTGTGTTCTTGTTTTTTCTAATAACTGGGTTTGCGTTTTCACAAACCACAGTTACCTTGGAAGACCAATGTAACTGTGAAGTCCTTAGTGGAGTTGATGTCACAACTGCTGGCTTGACAACCCCAACAGGGGCGGACATGGGTGATATTTATGTAAACACCAACACAGGAACCATCTATTTTTGGGATGGGGATTCATGGGAGTTGACCGCATCAGATGACCAGCAAATTCAGAATTTTAGTTTTGACGGCGCAAGCCAAGCATTGACCCTTACGTTGGAAGACGGAGGTAGCATAACAGTCGATTTGAGCAGCTTGAACAATGCGGGAACCGATAGTCAAACTTTGGTTACTGATGGCAACCCTGGTAACATTGAGATTACAAACGGGAACATCGTAAATATCAATGTTGACGATGCTGATAATAGCACAACCAATGAGGTAAACACAAGATTTGCGATAGTTGGTGCTAATTTAGAGATTGAGGACGGTAACAGTACATTGACTGTACCCTTGTCAGCGATTGGTTCTGATAATCAAACGATTACTGATTTTAGTTATAGCGATATAACTAGGGTATTGACCTTGATTTTGGAAGATGGTAACACAACAACGGTAGATCTATCGGATCTCTCTGAAACCATAGTCGCTGGTACAGGTGCGATTACGGTAAACGATGATGG
>CAZEUV010000027.1:0-29880 GCA_964515285.1 uncultured Maribacter sp.
TCATAGCGCTGCGATGATTTTGCATTTCCCTATGGGCGGGCGACGTCTGCGACAGTAGCAGGCGAGATGGTGCGATGGCCAAACGAGATATAGCCTATAGGGTCGCCGTAGGCGAATGCAAAATCATCGTTTGGTATAAGATTAGTTGCGTGGTTTAAGCAGCTAATTTTGCAAATACAAACCGAATAGAAAACCCGAGAGGATTTTCGTAAGCAAGCTCGTACCAAGCAATTAATTTTATACGTCTTTGTTGGCAGTTGTTTTAAAATCCTATGTTAAAATCCAATCGTATGCGATTTCCAGTTTCTTTAACAATTTCAAAGGGTTTGATTTGATTAACATTAAAGCACCTAATTTTTAGGTTCATATTTTTGTCAATAGCGTATCCAGCCATTATTTCAAAACCTTTGAAATTTGTTAATCTGCCATCAGGTGAACCTTGAGAAGAATAATCCCATCTTGTCCAATCATTTTGAGCAAGAAAATCAACAACAGCAAATCGTTCTAGATAAGTATGAGTTAACTGTAACTTCCAATCACCTTTCTTTTCTAACTTGCCAATACTAGTACTTGATACCAGCCCTCGTTTTTGATTTCTGAATTTTTGAGGAATAGAGTCGTTATTGTTATAGTCTTTTATGTTTTGATAATAGTCAAATCCTACTGCTATTTTCAGCTTTTTAATTAATTCTATTTTTGTTCCAATATGAACAATAGCATAGTTCATTGTAAAGGTTTCATTTCCATCTGGGATGTCTGGAATTTTATTAAAATAATAGAAAGTCGGGAATAATTTAAGCCTACCTTTCAAATGTGTAGTAACAACCTGAAGACTTTGAAAATAACCATCTGAATCAAATGAAGTTCCGTTAGTTGCCAAAATAAAGTGACCAGTATTTATTTGTAACGACTGTATATATATGTTTTCAAAAGTAAATTTTCCAGTCAACGAAATACCCTCTGGAAATACATTATCGCTCCAAAACAATTCATTTTGTTTTTCGAAGGGAAATGTATTTTTCCCGATCCAAGCTGAAAACCATTTATGACTGAAATTCACATAGACTTTTTCAAAAGCAATAGGTAATGTACTAAACTCTCTAAAACCATCTCCTAGTGTTAAATGAGGGTCTTGTTGCTTTTTAGGATCTCCGGTTCGCAATCTAACCCCAAATGATATCCAATCTTTGTAATCATAGGAAACTCCAAAACGAGCTCTGTATCGTAACCGTGTTCTATCATCACGGTAAATGCCATCAGATTTACGTGAATTCCAATCTTGCTCCACTCTAAATCTAAAATCACCTGTAAAAGAAAGTTTTGTTTTTGTACTATCTTTTTGAGCGATTAATAGTGCTGGAAATACTAAAAGGAGTAGGATGTATATTGCTTTTGTCAAAATAAGGGCCAACGTTTGATGTATGATTTCGTTGCGTGTTTCAGCAACTAAATTAATAAAATTGCTCGGAACTGGCTGGAAATCCGCAGGATTACCCAAGTACAAAATTACCCAAGCAATGAATTATACACTTTGTGTGTGCCCAGCATGGGCATCTTATACTTGACTCAAAGTTAAGTAATTCATCTAGAGGGTGAGAGTTCCTTATGGGCAGGGGCAACCCTTCGGCAAAGGCTCAGGGGAGTCCGCCTTGAACCATTAGCAAGTCGCAAGGTTGTTGACAGTGAGGTCAGGACTGAAGGAAGCGCGAGCCTACAAACCTCGGCACTGACGAACAGGAACTGTATATAGAGGCTATAAGGTCGGACGAGCAAGGGGAAGGCTACATGACAATGAGTGGTATATAGTTACAAATTTAATGATTATTGTTTTTAACCGTTAAAAACGGATAAATGAATAGGAGATACGTTTGGTTTTTTTGACAGGTGATTAAACAATAGCTAAAATAAAATAATCTATAAAAGTATTGTTTTTAGATCTATGTATGTAGAAGCGCAAATACGTTCGTCAATAAACCACTATGAATTTTAAATCCATAGTGGTTTATTTTAGTTCTTGATAGATTTTCGTCAAATTCAAAGTGTCGTTCAGGCTTTTCTGTAACAGCAATAAATCTTTAAACAAAGTTTCAACTCTGACTTTGTGATTTTGATCTTTTGACAGGTCATGCATTTCTTCTGGATCGTTTTTCATATCGAACAACAGTACTTTTTCCAATTTTGGATAAACCACCAATTTAAAACCGTCTTTTCTAACCATTCTCTGCAAATGGGTGTACCCCCCGTAAATTGCACGATAATGGCTGTTTGTTTTCGAACCATCAACTAAGTTCATGATGCTATTGAAGAAAACATAATCTGGTTTTTCTACTCCCGCCAAATCTAAACTTGTGGCCATTGCATCTTGCAGGTAGATATCTACAGCTACCTTTTTTCCTTTGGGTATATTCGGCCCTACTATGATAAAAGGCGCTCGTATACTATGATCAAATAGTGTTTGTTTACCTAATAAACCATGTTTTCCCATAGCAAGACCATGATCCGCCGTAAAGATGATATACGTGTTCTCCATTTTGTCAGTAGCTTTAAGACGTTCTATGATTTCACCGATTTGTTCATCTAAGTGGGTTATAAGAGCATAGTATTCTCGAATATGTGTTTTGATGGCATATTCCGTACGTGGAAAAGGACCCAAGGCCTCATCGCGTAAACCAGGGCCATTACCAATACTATCTTTGAAGGGGTACATTGGCATAAAGCTTTTAGGAACACTTATGTCTTTTAATGGATATTTATCAAGATACTTCTGAGCTGCTTGCCGTGGATCATGGGGCGCATTGAAAGCTAAATACATAAAGAAGGGTTTGTCGCTTTTTTCGGCCTGATCGATAAAACCTAGAGCATCATCTTTCAAAACCTCGCTCCAATGCTTGCCTCCCTCCCAAAATCCACCGAATTTTTTGTCGGAAGGAGACCAAGTTGTATCATTTTCATCTTTAGGGCGGTTGTATCCAATGGCACGTATTTCAGCCTCTGAAGCTCCATTTTTTAGCATATCATTGATTATTTCGATTTTGCCATTATGGTTCCATGAATGGCTTGGCATACCTGGTCTTACATGAGTCACGTTTTGAAAAACCGAATGCGCATCTATATCAACATGCCATTTTCCGGTCATATATGTATCGTATCCGGCACCCTCCATCAATTTGCCCCAAGTTTTGTCGGTATCTTTCCCTTTTATCCATTGTTTACGAAAACTGTTTGCATTCCAAACACTTCTACCTGATATGATCATGGCTCTTGAAGCAACACATACCGCCCCATTCCACGCACCCATATTGTAGGCATGGGTGAAAGTCGTACCGCTATCAGCCAATTCGGTTAGGTTTGGGGTTTGAATTTCGGTATTACCCATTGAACTAATGGCCGTATAGGTAAGGTCATCGGCAAAAATGAAGACGATGTTCGGTTTTTGGGTTTTGTCGGATTGCTCTTTTTTTTCTGTATTACAACCAAGAACCAATACAAGAACGAGTACGAGTAGTGAAAAATCCAGTTTTTTTCTCATGTGTATATAGTTTTTCGATAGTGTTGTCTCAACTTTGACAGTAACGTATTTGCTAAATGACAATCTACTGTTATTTCCTTCAAGTCCATATCACAGATATGGTTTTTTCTTTTTATATTCACAAACAACTTCGTAATCAGATCAATAACCATAAAAATACACTATCATGGGAAACCTTAAAAACAAAACTGAGACTACTGGTGCATCAAAAAAGTCAAGAAGGGATTTCGTAAGAAATTCGGCCTTGTTTACCGGAGGGGCACTGCTCTTGCCAAATATGCAAATGAACGCCATGGTAAATGTCTCCAATGATAAAAAACTAAAGATCGCCTTGGTAGGGTGTGGTGGCCGTGGAACAGGTGCTGCGGTACAGGCATTGAATGCCGATGACAATGTAGAATTGGTGGCAATGGCCGATGCCTTTGAAGATCGGTTAAAAGATAGTTTCGCCAATATTTCGAAAGAAATGGGCGATACGAAAAAAGTGAACGTACCCGAAAAAAACCAGTTTGTTGGTTTCGATGGGGCGCAAAAGGCGATGAATTTGGCCGATGTGGTTATTTTGGCGACTCCACCAGGCTTTAGACCCCAACATTTTGAATATGCAATAAATAACGGGAAGCATGTCTTTATGGAAAAACCCGTAGCAACCGATGCTCCCGGGGTACGAAAAGTATTGGCTGCGGCCAAATTGGCAAAAGAGAAAAAATTGAATGTTGTGGTCGGCCTGCAACGCCATTATCAAGACAGTTATTTGGCGGCCATCGACCAACTGAAACAAGATAAGATAGGAAAGATAGTTTCTGGTCAGGTATATTGGAACAGTGCTGGGGTATGGGTGCGTGAGCGCCAACCGGGCCAGACCGAACTTGAATACCAAATGCGCAACTGGTATTACTTTAATTGGTTGTGCGGTGACCATATTTTAGAACAGCACATTCATAATATTGATGTAGCCAACTGGTTTATTGGCGAGTATCCTATTTCTGCCCAAGGCATGGGAGGACGACAAGTACGTACAGGTAAGGATCATGGCGAGATCTTTGACCACCATTTTGTGGAATACACCTATGCGAGCGGTGCGGTAATCGCAAGCCAATGTAGGCACCAACCTGACACGATGCGAAGGGTGTCCGAATTTTTTCAAGGCACCAAAGGAACGGTTTCCACCGCAGGGGATAAGGTGGAAATAAAAGATTGGAACGGGGCAACCTTATTTGAACACAGGGGTAAAGACGACCCAAACCCGTATCAAGTAGAGCATATTAAATTATTCGAATCCATTCGAAATGGTGGGGTCATATCAAATGCGGAGAATGGTGCTAAAAGTACAATGAGTGCGATTATAGGCAGAATGGCGACCTATTCGGGCAACATAATCAAGTGGGACGAGGCCATGCAATCAAATTTAGCTTTGGCACCGGATAGCTTGACGTGGGATTCTCCGGCACCGGTACAACCCAATGCCGATGGATCCTATAACATACCCACACCTGGAAAAAGTATTGTAATCTAAACCTTAGCACGTGACCTCAATAAAATCATTTTTACCCTTACTTTTGATAGGAGTGATTCTTTTGTCTTGTAAGGACAAGGCCGAAACTGACAAAGTAATTGCCGAACCCGTCAAACCGAATATCATCTATATTTTGGCAGACGATCTAGGGTACGCTGAAGTTGGAGCTTATGGTCAAGAAAAAATCGAGACACCCAATATCGATGCCTTGGCCAAAGAAGGGATGCTCTTTACCCAACATTATAGCAGTGCCCCGGTATGCGCCCCGGCACGTTGTATGTTGTTGACCGGAAAGCATGCGGGCCATGCCTACATACGTAGCAATGCAGAATCGAAGGATCGAGGTGATGTATGGAATTACAGGGCGGTGGCCAAAGATTCTACCCTTGAAGGGCAAGGCCCCATGCCAGCTTCTACCATCACCTTGGCAGATCGGCTAAAAGAGGTGGGGTACACTACAGCTTTGGTGGGTAAATGGGGCTTGGGCGCTCCGCATACCCATTCGATACCCAATGAAATGGGATTCGATCTTTTCTATGGCTACAATTGCCAACGGCAAGCACATACGTATTATCCGTTACACCTGTACAAAAATAAGAACAGGGTACATTTACAAAATGATACCATAGCACCGCATACCTTTTTTCCAAAAGGTGCTGACCCTAAAGATCCGACGAACTATAAAGAGTATACCTTGACCGACTACGCCCCCGATCTTATGTTCAAGGCCTTGACAGGTTTTGTCGAAACCGCTGAAAAACCCTTTTTTTTATACTGGGCCACGCCCATTCCGCATGTGGCCCTTCAAGCCCCCCAACGGTGGGTAGATCATTATGTGGAAAAATTCGGAGAAGAAGAACCTTATCTGTCAGGCAAGAAATACGGATATTTTTCACATAAAAATCCGCATGCCGCCTATGCTGCTATGGTTTCTTATTTAGATGAAAATATTGGCAAACTGGTACAACAGCTCAAAAACAAAGGGGTCTATGAAAATACCTTGATTGTTTTCACCTCTGATAATGGGCCCAGTTATGCAGGTGGTGCCGATCCCGTTTTTTTTGATAGTGCCAAACCATTTGAAAGCGTTTATGGAAAGGGAAAAGGATTTTTGTACGAGGGAGGTATTCGAGTACCTATGATCGCCAGTTGGCCAGGGCATATAGAACCAGGTAGTAAGAGCGACCATATTTCGGCCCATTATGATATGTTGGCGACTTTTGCCGATGTGGGCGGTTATGATACACCAAAAAATACCGATGGTATTAGTTTAATGCCCACCTTATTATCTGATAACAATCAAAAAGAACACGAATTTTTGTATTGGGAGTTTCCCAGTTACGGAGGGCAGGTCGCCATGAGAATGGGTGATTGGAAAGTAGTACGACAGAATCTCAATAACTCTGACGAACCGACATTAGAACTGTATAATTTAAAAGACGATCCAACAGAAACTACCAATATTGCAGCTTCCCACCCTGATATACTAGAAAAAGCAGCTGAAATATTCAAAAGGGAACGTGCGGAACCCGAACTGAAAATTTTTGAAATTCCTGTGGTCAATAACGGACTGTTAACTGAAAAATAGAAGTAACTTTGCCTTTTCTTATTGGCATGCGTAAAATGCGAAATATACCCAAAATCCTAGTCTTCCTTTTACTTTCTTGTTTTGCAATACAATGCAAGAACGAAAAAAAAACAGATTCAAAAACACCGGACAAGAATGAAACTTCGACAGTTCTTACAGATTCAATTCATGAAGATATCGATGTTTTAAAAGAACAGCCCCAAGATGTTGTTACACCAAAGGGGATGGTCTGGATCTCTGGTGGCAATTTCATACAGGGTGCGGTGCCACATGATAAAATGGCCATGGCCCATGAAAAACCAGCGCATAAGGTGGCCGTAGATGGGTTCTTTATGGATATCGCCGAAGTTACCAATAAGGAGTTTAGAAAATTTGTGAAAGAAACGGCGTATGTTACCGTCGCAGAAAGGGCCATTGATTGGGAGGAAATGAAAAAACAGCTTCCCGAGGGTACAGAAAAGCCCCATGACAGTATTATGAAACCAGGCTCGTTGACCTTTAAAAAAACGAAAAGTTCTGTTTCGAATCTCTATGATTTTTCACAATGGTGGAAATGGACCATAGGTGCCAATTGGAAACGACCGAACGGGCCAGGAAGCTCTATTAAGGGAAAAGACAATCACCCTGTAGTTCACATTGCATACGAAGATGCGCAGGCATATTGTAAATGGGCCGGTAGACGTTTGCCAACTGAGGCAGAATGGGAACGGGCCGCTAGGGGAAATACACAAAAAACGATTTATTTTTGGGGTGATGATTTTTCTGCGCTATCGAAAATGGGCAATACATGGGAAGGCAAATTTCCTGTAACCAATACCCGAGCAGATGGCTTTGAACGACGTGCTCCTATAAAATCTTTTCGGCCCAATGTCAATGGTCTTTATGATATGGCCGGTAATGTTTGGGAATGGACAAGTGATTGGTACAATACCGATTATTATGGCGAATTGGCTTTGGCTAAAGAAATTGTAGTGAATCCGAAAGGAGCGGAAAATCCTCATAATGAGCGGGATCCCTACGCCAAGGAGAAGGTGATGAAAGGTGGGTCTTTTTTGTGCAGTGAATCGTATTGTGCCAGTTACCGCATTTCGGCACGTATGGCCACCAGCTTGGATTCTTCTTTAGAACATTTAGGGTTTCGTACCGTAACTACCGTTGAAATGCTTCAAAATCAATCAGTTACTAAAATCGAGCAATGATATTTTTAGATAAATTCAAGCCCGAACTCATCATAGCATCACCCGGTAGGATTAATTTTATAGGAGAGCATACCGACTATAATATGGGTTATGTGTTGCCTACCGCCATTGAGAACAAGATTGTTTTCAAGTTTCAAAAAAACGGTTCTGCAACCAAGTGCAATGTGTATACCATGGGGTACGATAAAGGCTTTACCCTGCAATTGGATATGATCGCCCCAAGTGATGTTGAATGGGAGAACTATATTCTTGGTGTTCTGAACGAAATTTCTAAACATACCGACCTTTCGACTTCGCTCAAGACAGGTAAGTTACAAGGCTTTGATTGTACGATTGAAAGCGATTTGCCCACAGGTTCAGGCCTGAGTTCTTCGGCGGCGATGGAATGTGGACTGGCTTTTGGCCTTAACGAATTGTTCGCTCTTGGGTTATCGAAAAAAACAATCATTGAATTGTCACAGCGTGCAGAACATACCTATGTAGGTACCCAATGTGGTATTATGGATCAATATGCATCCGTTATGAGCAAAGAGGGCCACGTTATTTTATTGGACTGTCAAAGTATTGAAAGTGAGTATATTCCGATCTATATCCATCCGTATAAGATTATTATGCTCAATACCAAGGTCTCGCATAACCTTGCCTCAAGTGAATACAATACAAGAAGAGAGGAGTGTGAGGAAGGTGTTGGTGTTATAAAAGAAAAACATCCGAATATAAAATCATTGCGTGATGTAACAAGGCCCATGCTAGAATCGGCTAAAGGGCAGATGAACCAAACAGTCTACAATCGGTGCTCTTTTATAATCGATGAGAATAAACGGGTATTGAAAATGGTGAGTGCCTTAAAAGGAAACGACCTCGAATTGGCGGGAAACCTTTTATACGAGGCCCATTCGGGAATAAGTAGCCTATATGAAGTTAGCTGCCCCGAATCTGATTTTTTGGTCGAGTTCTCAAAAGAGAATCCGTCTGTTTTAGGAGCGCGGCAAACTGGTGGCGGTTTTGGGGGATGCACCTTGAACATCGTTCACGAAACTGCCGCCGATGATTTTATAGCAAGTGCGGCAAAGGCCTATAAAAAAGCTTTTGATATAGAATTGGAAGCATTTGAGGTCAAGCCAAGTGGTGGAACATCGATAATAACAGCGTGATGAATACGAATTTCAACGAAAACCCGCATAGAAGGTTCAATATATTGACCGGTGAATGGGTATTGGTCTCGCCACACCGTACAAAACGGCCCTGGCAGGGCAAAGTAGAGAAGCTACCTGAAACTGGGCAACCAAAATACGACCCTTCATGCTATTTGTGCCCTACCAACAAACGTATGGGAGGGGATAAAAACCCTGACTATACCAAACCATTTTCTTTTGTAAATGATTTTTCGGCTCTTTTAAGCGATGTAAAAAAAGAGCATTACAAAGAGGGTTTGCTTTACGCTGAATCTGAATCGGGTATTTGTAAAGTAATCTGTTTTTCGCCCAACCATTCGTTGACGCTTCCGGTTATGTCGGAAATCGAAATCACCGATGTGATTTCAATATGGCAAAAAGAGTATAAAGAGCTCGGTGCCCTTGGTGATATCAATCATGTACAGATATTTGAGAACAAAGGTGATGTAATGGGCTGTAGTAATCCGCACCCACATGGTCAAATTTGGGCGCAACGTATTATTCCCCAAGAAACAGAAAAAAAGTCAGTGCGTATGAAAGATTACCGGGACCGATACGGAAGAAGCATTTTGGAAGATTATGTGGCCCAAGAACTAAAATTGGATGAGCGCATTATTTTAGAGAACGAGCACTTTGTGGCTCTGGTGCCGTATTGGGCGGTTTGGCCATACGAGACCATGATCGTGCCCAAGCGGTGTATATCGAATATCATGGAGCTTTCTGTTGAAGAGAAACAGGCGTTCGCACAAGTTATTAAAACAACAACAATACGATTGGATAATATTTTCGAAACTTCTTTTCCGTATTCCGCGGGAATACACCAAGCACCCACTGATGGGCAAGAACACTCTGAATGGCACTTTCATATGTCTTTTTATCCACCTTTGTTGCGTTCTGCTACGGTGCGAAAATTTATGGTGGGCTATGAGATGTTTGCAGATCCCCAGCGAGATATTACCGCAGAACAGGCCGCCAATACCTTAAAAGGCTTATCGAGCGAACACTATTCAAAACTAAATAATACATCACTTTAGAAAGAGAATCGTCGTTACGTATAGCGAAAGTGACGGTTAGTTTTCCTGTACATTCAATAAGGCTTCTTCGAGCTCTATTTTTTTATACCTACTCAGGGGTAATTTTCGACCACCTATCTCTACCAAAACGCTGCTGAACTTTTCAACTCTTTCAAGGTTCACGATATAGCTTTTGTGAATGCGAAGAAACTTGTCTGAGGGTAATTTTTCGATAAAGGCCTTCATTGTCGATAGTACTAGAATAGTAGTATCATCGGTGACCAATTTGATATAGTCGCCCAAACCTTCGATCCATTTAATATCATCGACCAAGACCTTTACCTTCTTAAGATTGCTGTTCACGAATATGTGGGTTTGCTCCCTTTGGTCTACATTCTTCATCGAATGATTTGCCAAGGCCCTGTTTACAGCAGCATTGAAGCGTTCTTTGGTAATGGGTTTCAGTAAGTAATCGGTGACATCATAGTCGAATGCACGTATGGCGTAGTCTGGTTTACCCGTAATCAGAATGATCTGGGGTTTATTCGATAAAGACTCAATGAATTCAAAACCGTCTATAATGGGCATTTCCACATCGAGAAAGATCAAATCGATTTGATCTTTGTCAACATTTTTATAGGCCTCTACACCATTGCTGTATTCAGCGATAAAGTCTAAATTTTGATGTCCTTGGGTCATTCTACTAACCGCCATTCTTTGAAGTGACGAGTCGTCTATGACTATAGTTCTTAATATTTCTGTTTTCATTTTACAAAGTCTTTCAAATCACTTTGGCTTTGACATAATATATTGGCACCAAAGATAAATGAAATTCAATAATAGAAAAAATGATAAATATCAGTCGGCAAAGATACTAAAAATGAATTTTACACAAATTTATACTTTTTTTAAAAGTTTAAACGAGTTCATTTCAATCCCTCATTGAGGGTTTGATTTAAAACTTTTGATAACTTATCTGTAAGGTTTTTTGTAAAAAAACTACTTTTGCGTTATAGTATTCAAAGAACAATTTGGTTATGTCAGAGCAATTGGAAAGAGTAAAAACATTCATTATCGGTTCAGGCCCTGCAGGCTATACCGCGGCCATTTATGCAGCAAGAGCTGACTTAAAGCCTTTGATGTATACGGGTATGGAACCTGGTGGGCAATTGACCACAACTACCGAAGTGGATAATTTTCCGGGTTACCCTGAAGGAATCGACGGTCCTACTATGATGGTGCAATTGCAGCAACAGGCAGAGCGTTTTGGTACTGAAGTTCGTATAGGTATGGTAACCGCTATTGAATTGAGCGATAAAACGGGAGGTATTCATAAGATAACGGTCGATGATTCTAAAATCATAGAAGCCGAGACGGTCATTATTGCTACCGGTGCTACTGCAAAATACTTGAACATACCGAGTGAGGAAAGGTTGAAGGGCGGAGGAGTTTCTGCCTGTGCCGTTTGCGACGGTTTTTTCTACAAAGGTCAAGACGTGGCGATTGTAGGTGCTGGTGATACCGCTGCAGAAGAGGCTTCTTATTTGGCCAATATATGTAATAAGGTAACCATGTTAGTACGCAAAGACTATATGAGGGCTTCAAAGGCGATGCAGCATCGTGTAAATAGCCTTGAAAATTTAGAAGTTCGATACAATACTGAAGTTGATGAGGTTTTGGGCGATCAGGTCGTTGAGGGTTTGCGCATGGTAAATAATCAGACTCAAGAAAAAGAAGAGATTGCAATAACGGGCTTGTTCATTGCAATTGGCCACAAGCCGAATACCGGTATTTTCAAGGGACAATTGGATATGGATGAAACTGGGTATTTGATTACCCAAGGAAAATCAACAAAGACCAATAGACCAGGTGTCTTCGCATGTGGCGATGCGCAAGACAAAGAGTATCGGCAGGCAGTAACTGCTGCAGGTACAGGCTGTATGGCTGCTTTGGATGCTGAACGTTATTTGGCCTCTGTAGAGACTGCGGTTTAAAAATCAGTTCATCTTACGAATATCCTTAACGGTTCTATGACCAGAGTTAATGGTGGTGACCGTCAATCTATACGTACGTAATTTTCTGCAAAAGTTCTGTTCCCATCGTCATCCAATGTGATTTGGCTAAAGGTGTCCTTATCAAGTTGAAGTTCAAATTTGAACACTTTTATGGTATCTTGAATTTGCATCATGGTTTCAGAACCATATTCGAGTTGTTCTTCCAATTCATTTTCGGTATTGGAATAAGAACCGTACCCGAACCATTCTGATGGGTCGTCAGGTGAGTGGCGGGTCCACATGACCTTTCCTTTGCTGTACATTTTTATTTGTCGGTAGCCGTTAAGGTTTTCGAGCGTATCGATGACATTTTCATCATCGTAGTTGAAGCGATTGATAAGTTCCCAAGTTCCTTCCAAAGAACTTGCATTTGTTTGTAGTTCTGAAGATGTGAATTCAGTTGAAGAAATGAGAATTAACATCAAAAAAAACAATCCGAGTAGTTTTTTCATTTTCGCTGATTTAGTGTTGTTCATACGATGGGTTCAATACTAAAAAGTTACGATAATTTTAAGAAATCAGCAATTTTTATCCATATAAATATGAACAATTTAATATTTTATGCTTATTATTATCAATAAACAAATCTTCAACAGCTGTTTATCAGCTCGGCTAAAACTTCGATATCTTTTGTAGTGTGCCCTGCGGTTATTACTATTCTGCTCACTAGGGGCGAATATTCATTGGGGTATTTGAAGTTGGTGGTTATAATACTATGTTCTTTCAAGTGATAGGCAAGCTTGACGTTTGTAAAGCTAAATACAGGATAATCGGGTATAAATTTTAATAGTTCGGTATTTTTCAATCGCTCTAGAAATAACTGAATGTTCTTTTGTAAAAGGGCTCTTTTGACCTTGAAAAGCTCATGACCTCCGATTAATGTGGCTATCGCCGCAGGGGAAGCCGGACTCGCACCACTAAAAAAGTCGGTATCGGTCAATTGAGAGGTTCGTTGTTTTGTGCCGAATACTGCACCTGCCTGAACACCAAAACCCTTGCCCAATGAACAGCATACGATGAGTTCTTTCGGAGATAGTTCTTTTACCCTATCATATACTCCACCACCATTTTCGCCAACAATACCTATACCATGTGAATCATCAACGATGAGAATCAATTCTTCAAGGGGAAGCAATCGTAATTCATTAAAATTCGGGTAATTGTTTACTGAGAAGTCGATCGAATCAATAAAGACAACGGGAGTGGTTCCATCTTTTGATGTAAGTTGATCTCTGACGGCATTGTTCAAGTTAGTAAATGAGGAATAGGACTTTGGTTCGGTTAAATAAAGTGCGGCGTGCGTATTGGGTGCATAATAAAACCGATGAGACGGTGTATTCAATGTTTGAACAACAAGCTGTGCCGCCAAATAACCTGATGATAGGGTGGTACAGGCCTCGCTACCGGCCAATTCTGCCAAATACCGTTCTGTCTTATCAAATATTGAAATTCGAACATTTGATTTTCTTGAGGCTCCGTAGTTGGTGCCGTACTTTTTTATGTTCTGAATGAATATATTCTGGAAAGCTGCATCCGTTTGTAGTCCTAAATAGGAAGTACCCCCAAAATAAAGGTGTTTTTTACCGTCAATTGTAATTTCCCTTCCCGGAAAGGAATCTAAATAATGTGTCATTTACCTTAGCGTTATTCCACTTCCCCCTAAAGTAGGGAAAATCACTTTTCCATCCTTGAAAATTTGAACACCATTGGCAATGTCTTCTTTTAATAGCAATGCACCATCCATATCAACATAATCCAATTGGGGCAGTAGTTGCGCTATGGCCGATATACCTACAGAAGATTCGGTCATACAACCGACCATGATCTTGAGTCCTTTTTTCTTGCCTTTTTTTATCATTCGAAGGGCAGGGGTGAGGCCGCCGCATTTTGTCAGTTTGATATTGATACCGTTGAAGTGAAGGCCGCATTTTTCTACATCAGCCTCTACAATGCAGCTTTCATCGGCGATTACGGGCAGTACGCTTTGGTGCATTAACTGTTTCATACCCTGCCAATCATTAGCTTTTAAAGGCTGTTCTAGAAATTCTACTCCGAGATTTTTCAGCAAAGGGGCATTGTGAACGGTTTCTTCCGCCGACCAAGCACAATTGGCATCGATCCTAAAAATTGAATCAGTATGCTTTCTTAGTTCTGTGACGATGGCAACATCATCATTTGTTCCTAATTTTATTTTGTAGATGGGCCAAGGAGTTTCCTTCATTTTGGCAATCATTTTTTCTATGGTGTCAAGGCCTATGGTGTAGTTCGTAATTGGGTAGTGATCCGTAGGGGTTCCCCATATATGGTATAGGGGTTTGTTCAATAGTTTTCCGTAGAGGTCATGGGCCGCCAAATCTAGAGCACAAATGGCAAAATTTGTCAAGCCTTTTTCAGTCAGAAATTTGTGAAAGGCCTCTGGTACGGTAAAATTGAACGATTCGATTTCTTCTTGTATGGCCTCGATCTCGGTCATCATACTTTCTACGGTGATTTTGTAATAAGGGTTTGAAGTAGCTTCTCCGTAACCGGTATGCCCGTTCAACGAAAGGTCAACGATCAAGGTATCTTGAAAATCATGCGACTCACGTGAAATACCAAAAGTATGTTTTAACGTTAAGACAAATTTTTTCAGATGTACCTGCATTATAAAAGAATATTTGCGCTAATATATAGAACTCGTTTAAACTTTGTACTATACCTAAAGGTGTAAGTACGAGGATGCATTTCATATCCTGATTTCTTCTTTAGCGAGTATTACGACTTGAAGAGGTAACAAAAAACCCGTCAAAATTTGACGGGTATGTAACTAATTCAAATATGTTGTACCTAATTCTTTCGCACACTACCTGAAACCGATTTTCTTTTCTCTACGGTAGGGTCGCCAGAATATGAGATATCGGCTCCGCTACTGGCATCTGCTACTAACGATTCAGAAACATTCACAGAAATATCAGATCCACTGCTTGCATCAGCATAACAGGTTTTGGTTACAAGTTCTCCGGCCTTGATATCGGCGCCACTACTAGCATCTGCATGGAGGACATTGGTTTTACCCGCAATCTTAATATCGGCGCCACTACTGGCATCTGCAGATATTTCTTCGGCATTGACCTCTATATGCAGATCAGCGCCACTGCTGGCATCTAAATCAATCTTATCACTTTCAATAACGTTTTTCGTTATTAGATCAGCTCCGCTTGAACTTTTTAAAGCTGTGATTTCAGGTAATGACACATATACTTTTTTTGTGGCCCTGCCAATATTCTCGATGGCATGTATTTGTAATCTACCATTTTTGATGTCGGTGCCAATTAGATCGATAATATTTTCATCGGCTTCTATCTCAATACTGAATTCTTCGGCCTGTGTAACATATACGTCTAAACCTTCAGAGGCCGAGACCTCTGTGAATTCTTCTGTAATGCTACGGGTTTCGTTTTCAACGATTCCGTTTCCTTTTTTACCATTACCGAAATTTGCGTCGAAATGACATGAAGATAAAAATAAGCTTACTAATAAAGCGATTGCGATTCTTGCTAGTGTTGTCATGATTGTTGTTTTTTGAACCGGACTTATGGCCGGTAAGTTGATGTTTAAGATTGATATAAAAATACGAATTATAGTTATTTGTAAATGTAAGTTATTGACCGAGTTGTTGTTTTGAACTGATGAACTGTAAATTTCAATTGTTTTGGGCTGAATCGTTAATGGATTAGTTATCTTTTGTTTTTACCAGTACCCCGTTCTCATCAATTTTCATTGTAAGGGAATCGGAGTCGTCTTGCAAATCAATATCTACCCCTTCATCATCAATGATGATTACATTGGTATCACTACTATCTTGATTATCGTTTGTCCTTATCTTCACACCGTCTTCATTGATCTTCATTTCAAAGCGCTCACCGCCTTCGTCTTTAATATTAATGTCAATTCCTTCCCCATTTATTATAATATGGCCCTTTTGGTCTTCGTTGGATTTTTCCAATACAGTACAATCCAAACATTCGAGTTCTCCATCGTCACTCATTTTCCATATATGATCTGACATATCGCAGCCGTTCATATTCCGGTCATTATTAGCTCTTAGCATAGGGCATCTACGGCTTGATTTGTTATATTTAAGTATGGTTCCGATGGGTACGTAAAGAGTCACTCGTACCTCTTGATCACTAAACCTGTTTTTGCTACCTGCGGTCAAATAGTCATCTAAGTAGATGGTATTGTCTTCCGCTTTATAACCATAATTTATTCTATTGGACTTTTCTCGGGCTGCATTAAAAGATTTTCCGTTAGCTTCTTTTCTGATTTCTATGCTGATAATAGAGTCTTTTGTTTTTTTGATCTTAAAGCGTACATTATCAGAGAGAAGCACTTCTTCACCGTCATCGTCATAGGTGATAATCGAATCATCAACTCGTATATGACCACGATTGTCAAATAATTTTGTTGTCACTGCGGTGATGTTCAACGTGTCTATTGCGTTTTCAAAATAAACCTCCTCTTCAATGGTAGTACTACCCGAATATGCATGTGCGGCAGCGGTTTTTACACCAATTACAATTAGGCCGATCAATGAGATCAACCAAAGGCCCAATAAAGAAAACTTCGCGATACTTCCGATTGATTTTAAATTGTTTATCAATATTTTCAATCCGAGGTAGAAGAGAAAGAAAAAGGGAATTCCGATAGCAAAGAACATCATTAGCGATAATATCCATACAGGTGCTTCGGTCGAGTTCGAGATAAAATTATCAACACCCGGTATATTCACCCAGTCCAATGTGCCAATGGTCAACATACCAATGAACATACCGATAATTGTAGCCGCCCCAACGATAATGAGTATGATACCAATGAACTTGCCGAATATCTTAAAGAAGAACATGACAATATCACCTAGGGTATCAAAAAAAGTCTTGCCGCCATTTTTGACCTTTTCATAATCGACGCTTTTCACCTTATCGGCAATATCGTCAAAACCTTCCTTTACTTTTCGTTCTATATTGCTGATGTTTACATCTTCACCACGCATATCTAATTGCTGAGAGGTTGTCGCGGCTTCTGGAATCAATATCCATAACAGACCATATACTAGAATAAAACCACCCCCAGACCCTACGGTGAGAAACACCCATAATAAACGAATCCATAGCGGATTAAGACCTATGTAATGTGCCAGACCCGAAGATACCCCGGCAACATATTTGGTCTGAATATCCCTATATAGTTTTTTGACCCTTTTTTGTTCTGAAGAAGAAGATCTTGGCTCATCTTCAAAGATGTCTTCATCGACCATATAATCTTCGGGCTGCCCCATTATGGCAATGACTTCGTCTACTTCTTTGTTAGTGATCACCTGTCTCTCGTTTTCCAGTTTTTCATGAAAAAGTTCGGCGATACGTGCTTCGATATCCGATAGGATCTCATCGCTACCGGGTGTGTTGGCAAAAGAGCGTTTTACCGACTCAAGGTACCTTCGCATTTTGTTATATGCTTCTTCGTCTATATGAAAAAGTATATTGGCGAGATTTATATTTACTGTCTTGTTCATTGTTAGTTGTTTTTACCCTGTTGGGTCTAGTTTTTTGATTTATTTTTTCTTGGTTACCAGATTTGTAGCACTTCTTAGTTCATCCCAGGTTTTATCGAGTTCCTTAAGAAAGAGTTTGCCCGTCTCTGTCAAGGTATAATATTTTCGTGGAGGGCCTGAAGTTGATTCTTCCCAACGATAGTTGAGCAGACCTGCGTTCTTTAATCTTGTGAGTAGGGGATAAATAGTTCCTTCTACAACAAGCATCTTAGCGTCTTTAAGGGTTAAGAGAATTTCAGAGGTGTATTTATCGTGACCATTTAGAATGGAAAGGATACAATACTCCAAAACCCCTTTTCGCATTTGCGCTTTTGTATTTTCTACGTTCATAACTTCCTTTTGCTTTTTATGCCGAGTCCGCCTACCATCAAGCAGGCTTTCGTCTAGTGTGTTTGAAATTGTGGCCTGCATAGATTAATTGTTCGTTTTTTGATTGATGAATAAACTCCTATTTGTTTTGGGTGTGATGAGTACCCTTTATTAATTTTACTGCTTACTGACTTCGACTGCGCTCAGTCTGACAATTGCTTAGTGTTCATTATTTTATAAAATTGATCGTTATCGGATATTTAAATGTTTGCCCCTCGTTGGTGCGAATAGTCGCTAATATTGTATAAACGATGTTCACGATGAACAAGCCACCTTGTACCAACCCGGTAATGCCCAAAGGCAACCACCAGGTGCCAAAACGAAAATCGTCACTGTCAAAACTTATATTTAGATTATTGAAATTGTTCAAACGATCAAAGCCAAAATGCCCGAAATCAAAAATATCGGGAAAGAGACCGATTATAAAGGGTATGCTTATGATGCCCAAAACAATAGAGTAGAGGAGCATACTTATTTGAAAGTTCAACGCCTGTTTACCGTTGTGATCCACAAAATCATATTCTTTCTTGTTCGCGGTCCATAGTACCAATGGCAGTAAGAAATTACCAAAGGGTATAAAGAACTTTGAAAAGGTGGAAGCATGTATCAAAGACGATAGATTTCGTTCATGTTTGCTCAGTGTATCTGTCATGGCTTAGTAATTTCTTATGCAAATATATGGTTAAAAAAAAGTACTATGCAAGACATAGTACTAAATATTAACAAAAAATTAACAAATCAACTATCTGAAATGCCAGGACTAGATAGGGTGTTTCAATAGTATTTTCGGTACTTTTGAGGCAAATAGATAAAAAATGACCTTGACTCCTCAGAAGATAAATACGTTTAATTTTTTTAAACTTCCATCGGTATGGTGGTGTGGTATTCGGGCAAAAGAACTAGAAGAGAACAAATGTGTGGTGCATGTAAAGTTTAGATGGATCAATCAAAATCCGTTTAAATCGATGTTTTGGGCCGTGCAAGGTATGGCGGCCGAATTGACCACAGGAGCTTTGGTAATGATGCATATTAGAGAAAGCACTGCTCGTATTTCAATGTTAGTTTTAACGAACAATGCCACTTTTACCAAAAAGGCCACTGGTAGAATTACGTTTAGCTGCGATCAAGGCATGGAAGTTAAAGAGGCGATTCGAAAAACAGTAGAAACGGGAGAGGCGCAGACTATTTGGATGAAATCGGTAGGTGTAAATACGGATGGGGTAGTGGTCTCGACTTTCAATTTTGAGTGGACGCTCAAAGTTAAGAGTTAAGAGTCTAGTGTGGTTTCTGTTTTTAATACGGTGTATTGTAACAATTTTTAAGAAATACTGACCAATGACTTGAAAACTAAAAACAATAGATTCCCGCCTACGCGAGAATGAAAATAAAATCATTACTTATGAACGCACACGAAATAGATTACGAGATTTACGGAGAAGAAATGCAGTATGTTGAGATCGAGCTCGACCCTCAAGAAGCCGTGGTGGCCGAAGCGGGCAGTTTTATGATGATGGATTCCGACATTAAGATGAACACTATTTTTGGTGATGGATCTAATCAAGAAGAAGGGGTGTTGGGCAAGATATTTTCTGCGGGCAAGCGATTGCTAACAGGCGAGAGTCTTTTTATGACGGCCTTTTTGAATGCGGGCCAAGGTAAGAAGCAGGTCAGTTTTGCCGCGCCCTACCCTGGAAAGATACTCGCCATCGACCTGTCTGAAAAAGGCGGAAAATTCATTTGTCAAAAAGATGCCTTTCTCTGCGCCGCAAAAGGGGTGTCTATCGGAATAGAATTCTCTAAGAAGCTCGGTAGGGGGTTATTTGGTGGTGAGGGCTTTATCATGCAAAAATTGGAAGGTGATGGGTTGGCCTTTGTTCATGCTGGTGGTACGTTGGCAAAAAAAGAACTGGTTGCTGGGGAAGTTTTAAAAGTAGATACGGGCTGTATCGTAGGGTTTACCAAAGGCGTCGATTACGATATTGAATTTGTTGGCGGAATAAAGAATACGGTTTTTGGTGGTGAAGGTTTATTTTTCGCGACCCTACGTGGGCCAGGTACGGTATACATTCAGTCTTTGCCTTTTAGTAGATTGGCCGGTAGGGTATTGGCATCTATCCCCAGAGGAGGAAAAGATAAAGGAGAAGGAAGTATTCTAGGTACTATAGGCGATATTGTTGGGGGGGATAATAGATTCTAGAGCCCCACCCCTATATCCCCTCCCCGAAGGGGGAGGGGACTTTCTCGATCAGCTACATTTGGCGTTTTGCCAAAATTTTCTAGTTTTGCATGATGTCTAATGCCTAGCATATAACGTCTAATAAAAATGAACTTCAAAAACCAGATCCGTTTTCTCAAAGCACTCAACAAGAACAACTCAAAAGAATGGATGGATGCCAATCGAAAATGGTACAAAGAAGTACGTGATGATTACATCGGTTGGTTAGATGAGATGGATCTTACGCTCGCTGCCATTGATGATGAATACTATGCCACGCCAGGTAGAAAGGGAATCAATCGTATCAACAATAATTTGATGTTCCATCCCCATAAACCCGTTTATAAAGATCACTTTGGCGCTGGGTTTGATAAACGACCGAATACAGGTGATTTTTATATTGAAATAGGAATCAAAGAATCAATGATGGCTGGTGGCTTTTGGCGTCCCGATTCCAAAACTTTACGTAGTATTCGCGATGCAATTGACTATGATGGTGAAGAGCTCAAAAAAATCATCAATAAGAAATCATTTAAAGAAACTTTTGGAGAACTCTACGAAGATATAAAGCTGACTACTTCACCCAAGGGTTTTTCAAGAGATCATCGGCATATTGATTTGTTGCGAAACAAGACCTTTGCGGTGGAGTATTCTTTCAGTAATAAAGAGGTTTTACAAGATGATTTTAAAAAGAAGGTCATTTCTGTTTATAAAGAAATGTTGCCTTTTAGAAGGTATTTGAACCGGGCGGTGACCGTATAGTTTTAAAGACCTAGTAGGTTTTTAAAACCTACTAGGTCTTTTCTCAATAGGTATCTCGCAGCCTCTCTAAAACTAATTGCATCTTTTTTTTTACTTCGGAAGAAGGCTTCCTAAAATGATTGTTCATAAAACTGAAAATCAAGGTCTTGCCCGACTTTGTCTGTAGGTATCCGCTAAGGCAATAGTTGTTGCCCAAGCTTCCTGTCTTGGCATACATATAAGGTGTTGTCTCACTGGTAAATTCGTCAGAAGCTCCTCCCGCAGGAAACAGCTCAAATAACCGTTCTTTTGAAACTTCCATATACATGCTGTGCAATATATGTACTATTGACTCGGGGGTGAAGAGGTTATATCGCGAGAGTCCGGATCCATCTACCCACCGTGGAGGCTGTCTTAGACCTACGAGTTCGTTTTTCAGTATATGGTCTTGGGCGATCGATCCGTCAAGGGTATCCGATAGGGTAGAGGATGCCAATATCAAGAGTTGTTCGGCAAGAAAATTATCGCTTTCGTGCATCATTCTCTTATATACCGAATCTGAAGGAACGCTGTAGCGTATTTTCTTTTCGCTCTCTGGCATTTTTTGAACGACCTTTATTTTTTTGCCCAGAACACCCTCCAATAAGGTTCTTGTGAGCGTACTATCTGTTTTAAAGGGAATTTCAACGGTGTCTTTTCGTGAAGGGGAGAAGTAAAACGTGTTGGTGCCCAATTCACGATTTTTCGAATAATCGAGGGAAATCACCTTACTTTTAAAATATGACGGAATCACGGCAATCGAATCTGGATTACTTATTGTAACAACGTTTCCGAAAAGGGGAAATCCGCTTCTTTCGGGCTGGTAGTAATACTGGTAATCTTCCCAAGCCCAACCTGGGCCATATTTTTTCATCGTGAAATTATTCAGGTACAATGCGATATGGTGATGCTGTTTTAAGAACCCAATGGTCTTTTGACTGTTGAAATAGGTATGTAGCAGTGTTGGGTCGCCCGTACCCTCAATGTAAAGTGTGTCTTTTTGTACTGTATATTTTAAAGCGGGAATACTGTCAGGCAATAGTTTCAATGCGGTAAATAAAGTAAATATCTTGGTGTTGCTTGCTGGGGTAAAATACTTTTCGCCATGTATGTTCAATAAGGTGTCTCTGGTTTCGGGATCTACCACTAAGAACCCCGTAAATTGATTTTGGAACGATCTTGATGAAAGAATGTTTTTCGTGCTTTTTTGAATCCTTTTTTTAGGGCTGGCACAGCCTGTTAAAAAGAAAAAAGCCAACATGTATATGAATGTTTTTTTCATAAGGCTAAAAATAGGGAAATAAGATGTTGAACTCATCTTGAGTTATTATTTTACCTGCGAATTTCGCACCTGCCTGCCAGCAGGCAGGTTTCGCACCCTAATTTTGCCGTTTTTTTGTTTCGTAGCGATGCTATGGAACAAAAAAACAACTTCATTACGGCATGAAAGCCTTCATTCTCGGTTCCAAACAATAACTCAAGACGAGTTCATTGTTTTTATTTAAAATCCTTTAACATGAAATTATCTAATTTTTAACAGAGTTTGAGCAATACGACATATACTTTTTTGTTTAACTTTATAGAGTTGGTAGTTTTCTACTACAACTAATTAACTAAAAACCTTTTGAAATATGGCTAGAGCAATGCTTGAGTATACCAAAACCATACTCAAAAAAGTTAGTTTCGATACAAAACTTTTCTGTAAAGAGCTAAAAAAGGCGATTTCAAACTTATTACCAGACGAAATCGAAGAATTAAAACGCTGGTTGCATCAGTTCATTACGGATAAACCAGAGTTACGTGAAAGTTTAATTTACATAAAAATATAGTTTAAAAAACCCACCGATCGGTGGGTTTTTAATTGCAGGGCGATGGCCAAAAAGGGTTTATTTCTCGATTCTTGCGTCGAAATAAAAAGAGAATTTCTATTTAATACCTCCTGCCCTTGAGTCGAGGTTGTTGATTTTCCTATCAAAAAAAGATGTTTACTTGTTTAGGGGACTTATGATCTTTACATCTTGAAAAGTAATGGCCCCTCTTACAATACCCGAAATAATATCTCGTAACGCATTTGTGATATGAATTTTAAGTTCGCTCTTGTGATAAATAAGGCTTACTTCACGAGCTGGTGATGGGTTATCGAAATATTTCAAGTTTTTCTTTTTGATTTCATCCAGTTCCAATGTGTTTAAATAGGGTAGAAGTGTCATGCCCATACCTTCATCGGCTAAATTGATCAAGGTCTCAAAACTTCCGCTTTCTAATTGAAAATGCTCTCGCTCCATTTTTTCGGTAGATTTACAAAGATTGATCACCCCATCTCTAAAACAATGTCCGTCTTGCAATAAAAGTATATCGGAAACATCCAGATCATCTGATTTCAGGGTATTTACATTGCCCAATCTATGGTTCTTGGGCACATACCCAACAAACGGTTCATAGTACAAAGGGCGCTCTTTTATAAACTCGATCTCTAATGGGGTTGCGGCAATGGCGGCATCTAAGTGTCCATCTTGAATGTTTCGTATGAGGCTTTCTGTGTTCTGTTCTTTAAGAATAAGATTGACCCTAGGGTATTTTTTGATAAAGGTTTTTAAGAACATGGGCAATAGTGTTGGCATGATGGTAGGAATAATGCCCAATGTGAAATCTCCTCCGATAAACCCTTTTTCATAGTCTACTATGTCTTTGATTCTATTTGCCTCGTTTACGATAACCTTGGCTTGTGAGACGATTTTTTTTCCGACTTCAGTGACAGAAATCGGCTTTTTTCCACGATCAAAAATAAGTATGTTGAACTCTTCCTCAAGCTTTTGAACCTGCATGCTTAAAGTAGGTTGGGTGACAAAACTTTTGGCGGCGGCCAAGGTGAAATTTTGATGTTCGGCCACTGCTAGTACGTAGTGTAATTGGGTGATGGTCATGCATTATAATTTTAGACTATAAAATTATAAAAACTATCGATAAAGCTTATGCATATATGGGTTTAATATTTGATAAATTTATACTGAATTTAAAAAAAGATAGTAATGAAACTAAATAGTATAGGCTTAAGTGCCGATAAGTCAATAGCAATAGGTGGAGATCTGAACAAACTGTTGGCTAGTTTTCAGCAATACTACCAGAACTTACGGGGTATTCATTGGAATATTAAGGGGAAACGGTTTTTTGACCTGCATGTGAAGTTTGAAGAGCTGTATACCGATGCCAATATGAAAGTCGATTTGATCGCCGAAAGAATATTGACGTTGGGTGGAGTGCCCCAGCATACATTTGAAGATTATATATCAAATTCACAGGTACCCGTTGGTAAGAACGTCACCAAAGATGAAGGTGCTATTCGCCTGATCGTTGATTCTTTAAAAGAACTTTTAATTATTGAAAGGGATATTTTAGATAATGCGGATGCCGCCAATGATGAGGGCACCAATTCTATGATGAGCGATTTTATTGCCGAACAAGAGAAGACCGTATGGATGATGAAGGCATGGTTGGCCGAGGATATTTGATTAGGAAGTTAAACCCTTTTTTGTTGAATCTATGCACCCTTAACGATTAGGGAAATTTATAGCGATAAATTTGTTTTCAGCTACCTATTTTCAGAATCTTCTAATTTTAAGTTTGGTTATAACTCTTTAGGGCAATGTGAATTGTTTAAGCCATTCCCAATGTGTTTCAGCTCCTTTAATTGGATGATTAATTCCGTTTGGATATTGATGCTCTAAATTTTCTAGCAAAGCAAATATCATATACCTTTCTGTAGTATTTGTTAATGGTGTAGTCCTTGTTAACGGATTATATCTTGCATAGGCTATTCCTGGATCGTTAGATAGTATATAACTACTATCTAAATTAAATGAATTTAGATGTGTATTCATTATAGGGAGTAACCCTGAACTATTTAATAAACTATCAATGGATGTTAAAGGCACATCTGGTCTATTGCCTAAGTATACATCATCTGAATTACCTGTTTGCCATAAAATAGGTAAATTTCTCTTGGGGTTAAATAGTGTATCTACTTGAATAGTACCAGATGCTTCTACCACAGCCGCAAAAACATCGCTCATTTCAACTGCACACCGAAATGCCATGGCTCCACCGTTTGAAAAGCCAACCATATATATTCTTTTAGGGTCTACATTAAATTTTTGATGTAATTCGTTAATAATTTCTTTTAAAAAATTGATATCGTCTTTAGGGGTTTCTCCTGATTGATAAGTAAAAGAACCAGAATATACATTCCATTTTGTGGTATTTTTTTGTTGCCCTCTATCAATAATACGATGCCTCCAAGATGAAGGGTAAACTGTAATAATATTCTCTACTTCACCTACTTCTTTCCAACCAGAAATATTATAAAATTTTTCTCCGTCACCGCTCGTACCATGTAACATAAAAACTACAGGAGTTTTTGTGTTCTCGTCATAAACGGTAGGCACATGAACATAATATTCCCTTGTATCGCCATTTATATTTATGGTGAAACGATTTTTGCCCATTTTATATGCATTGGTGGTTATATCAAGATCATCATTGTTTTGGCAAGCAATAAAAGTTGTAAATACCAATAAACCTATCATTAGGTGCGCTAAATTTTTCATGGGTTCTGTTTTTAGTTCATTACCCACACATCATTATTATACCCATTATCATAACCGCCTATCACCCATATTTTATTATCATAAACAGCCGAGGTATGCCCATACCTTTCCGTAAATGGAGCGGATGAAGTAGTTTCTAGCCAAGTAACACCATCTTCACTGTACCATACATCGTTACTATTGTTGACAAAATTTTTCTGCCCGCCTATAGTCCACATTTTATTATCGAATACCGTAGTGGTATGTCGATTTCTTTTTGAGAAGTCAGCATTGTTCGTTGCTTCTATCCAAGTAATTCCATCTACACTATACCATACATCATTTTTATCAGTACCTGTACTGCTATCCCCGCCTATTACCCAAAGTTTATCGTCGAATACAACGGCAGTATGAAACACTCTCTCCGAGAATGCGGCATTAGGTGTTGCTTGTACCCATGTAATACCATCATTACTATACCAAACATCATTTTTTGGGTTACTATCAAAACCCCCGATCACCCATATTCTATTTTTATATGTTACTGTGGTATGCCCAAATCTTGGTGAAAATGACGCTGAAGTCGTGGCTGAGGACCAAGTGTCACCATCTGTACTATACCACACATCGTTATGAAAACTCGCACCGACATCAAGACCCCCGATCACCCACATCTTATTGTCAAAAACCGTGGTAGTATGATAGTATCTTTTTGGAAAAGCGGCATTGGCTGTTACCTGCGTCCATAAACCCCCATCGGTACTATACCAAACATCTCTTAGTTCATTGTCATTATAGCCGCCAATGACCCACATTTTGTTATCATAAACCGTAGTTGTGTGAGAATTTCTTGCTGGAAAAGCGGCATTGGCTGTTGCGGGGGTGTTGTTGAAATTCAAGTTACGTGTGGTAAAGCTAAAAATCTCATCACATTTCGTAGTATTACCTTTACTGTCTTTGGCAGCCACTTGCCAATAATATTTTTTATCTAATGACAAACGATCTTCTAGCTGGTAGCTGGGAGTTGTCATATTCCCTTTAACCAGTGTTGTTGGGGTAGGGGATTCATCCAAACGCAGAAAATATTCCACGGCATCGCCATCTGGGTCTGCAGCGGTTTCCCATTTTAATGTTGGTTTTACTGCGGCACTGATAGCATTATTATTTAAACTCAATAGTTTAAAAGCACTGGGCTTTTGGTTCACAGGTATAGGTACTTCGTTTATTGGCTCATCATCATTACTACAGCTGACCATAGTTATGATCAAGCCTATTATTGCTGTTATTTTTAAAAACTTTTTCATTATTTCTTTTTTTTTATTTGAAAAATTCTCTTCCTGTTTTACTGGCAGGTAGTTACTCTTCTTTGAATTTCTATATATTTATTGTATTCTATTGTAGTATCTGTTCCTTGAATAAAAGCGTTTCCGTTAGCATCTTTACAGATTTCTCTTTTTGGAACAGTAGAACCCTCTATTGGGTCATATGCATTACACGTAACACATTCTTCTACCATTTCTTCGGTATCATCATTTGAAGAACATGCAACAAATGAACTCATTGCTAAACTTAGTAGTACAATTTTAATTTTTTTCATCTTTTTATTTATTTTTGATTTAACTATTAATTTTTATTTTTAAAGGGCAGGGTCTTTAACCACTACAAAGTGTTCTTTATCATCACTGTTTAGTCTTGGTTCGTAATACACTTCATCTAGTTTGTAATAATCCGCTCCATTTATTGTAATTACCTTATACCCTTCTGGCAAGGCATCGACTTCGGCACCCGTTGGGGCTTGTACCACCTCGTATTCATTCGTATCATCTATTTTCACATAATAGGTGCCGTAAAAGTAAAAATAGAGTCTGTTTTGTATGGTTAACCTTCTGTAACCTACGGGTAATACACGAAGTCTTATCCCAAAAGGAGCGGCCGCTACTACAAAGCGTTTACCGCTAGGTCGGTACCATACACCTTTATGAACACGGAATCCAATACCTCTAAAGCGAATACCTAAAAACCCTGCGCCTACTGTTCGTACAACTTTGCCTCTTCTAGGTAAATGCCTGTATCTGTAATGTGCTTTTCGTCTTGCTTTTATATGTTTTCTATGGTGTTTTTTAACATGTTGTCTTGCTATTCTTTTTTTGCGTTGTGCTGTTGCTTCACTTGGAAAAGCGAATAAGAAGGCCAATATCAATATTGCGTAGACTGAATTTTTGTTTTTCATATTTTTTTGATTTAAGTACCTGAAGATGGTATAGAGTTATGGAATGCAAACATGCATTTGTTGATCGCTATCGAGCCCTAACGAGCTTAAGGAGCAGATTACAGGGGGAAGGCCATCAGCTAAAGGGTTGCCTTGAATATCAAACTGTACGAGATTGGCAAGGCCTGCAAGCACTTTGGGTACGGTATTAAGGGTATTGTCAGATACCACCAATTGTGCAAGATTTTCGAGCCTACCAAGACTAGTGGGAAGCTCCGTCAACATATTGTTTTGAACCGCTAAAAAACTCAACGTCGATAAATTACCTATGCTTACGGGAAGGTTGGTCAGTTGATTAGAGGGCGCATATAATGTCTCTAGTTTGGCTAAATTACCGATGGACATGGGAAGTGAAGTAAGCGAATTTCTTTCTAGGAATAGCCATATAAGATCAATGAGCTGCCCAATCGTACTGGGTAAGGCAGTCAGTGTATTACTACCGGCAAAAAGATATTCAAGATCGATCAGCTTACCTATTTCTTGCGGAAACCTTTGCAGTTTATTAAACTGTATATTCAATATTTTAAGATGTACCAGATTTCCGATGGTTACGGGAATTTCTTCAATCTCGTTAAATGACAGATCGAGCGATGTGAGACTGGTCAATTTTCCTATTTCATCAGGTATCGAACTGATATTGCCATTATTCATGATTAGGCTAACCAGTCCTTTAAGGTTACCGATTTCCTTGGGTATGCTATTGAAGTCTAAAGTCGATAATAATAATTCGAAAACCGAACCATCTGGAGAAAGGGTCACTCCGTTCCAACTTTGCATACTGGTATCGGTAAGATCCCAACCGGCAGTATTGTCGGGATTTGCATCAGAAAGAGCCGCTAAGGCCTCATAATGATAGTAGGACAAATTACAGCCCACCCTATTATCTTTAACTATAGTGGTGGTTCCATCTTCCTCAAGGTTACAGATTTCCTGGGGAATAAGGGTCAGATCATTGTTGTATAAGTTCAGGGTATTCAAAGTGGTGAGGTTTCCCAATTCTTTGGGAAGTTCGGCAAGTTTATTGTCATTGAGGTTCAAAACTTTCAAATCGGTAAGTTTACCAAGTTCTTTAGGAATTGCGGTCAGTTTGTTCGCATTTATGGATAACAGGGCCAATTTTGTCAAATTTCCAATTTCTGATGGGATTTTTTCAAGGGCATTGCCATATAGATTGAGAATGGTCAATTTTGATAGCCCTCCAATCTCCTTGGGCAGTTCTTTCAGACTATTGTTGGCATGAAGATATAGTTCCTTAAGCTCGATCAGTTGTCCTATCTCTGCTGGTACAGAAGTCAAGTCGTTACTTTCCAAATGCAGTACTTCCAAGGAAACCAACTTATTGATTTGTTGAGGAATGGTCTCAATTCCGTTAATAGCGATATTCAAATAAATCAATTTTTCAAGATTCCCGATTTCAGGCACCAGAACTTTGAGTGATTTATCTTTTGTATCCAAACGAGTGACCCGTTCGTTTTCCTGCTCCACCCCGTCCCAGCTTTTCATGGTAGTGTCATCTAAATCCCATCCTAAAGTATTACCGTCGTTAGCTTCATAAAGTGTTTTTAAGGCGAGGTAATCAACTGTTTCTTCTGGTTGTTGAGCAATGGGGTCAACACCATCTGGGTTGTCAAGATCCTCTTTCTCCTCTTCAGGTGGCGGTGCGGCATCTTTACTGCACGAACTGTGCAAGATCGGTAACGAAAGAACGAACATTGCTAAGAGATATAAATTGCTTTTCATGATATTTTATTTTTTATGAACACTAATTTTGGGAGATTGAATTGGTTGCTTTTCTGATGAAAGAAACACCGGATTCGATCATTGATTTCTTGGAAGTCAAAAAACCTGTGTTTACTTTATCCTTGTTTCAAGGGTTACGGACAAAGTATGTTTATGTCTCCATCTACCTGAATAGTGGTGTTTATGTTACCCCCTGTACGCATGTCACAAATGCTGGCTGGCAATGTGGTAATGGCAGTACCTCTAAGGCCTAAAATTTC
>CAZEUV010000028.1:0-29769 GCA_964515285.1 uncultured Maribacter sp.
ATAGACTTCCCCTTTTCAAGAACGTAATGTATACCGTTTGGGAAAAAACCAAGAGTTTTATTTTCGGAGCGGGAAAGATCATTTTGGCTATTTCAATAATTCTATGGTTTTTGGGTTCTAACGGATTCTCTGACGATTATAAAAATGCAGATGAAATCGTAAAGAACAAAATTGCCACTGAAGGCTTCTCTGAATTCAACCAAACGAGTATAGAAAATAAGTTGTCAGATTATAATATCGCTCTACGGGATAGTATCTCGAAAAAGGTCTATCAAATAAGCGCAGCCTCGGTATCAGATTCACTTCAGCGTAAAAAGAAGGCACTTTACGAGCGAGCCCAAAATCAGGAAATCGCAAGCTATAAATTAGAGAATTCTTATATAGGCTACGCCGGAAAAGCAATAGAACCCATAGTAAGTCCCTTAGGGTACGATTGGAAAATAGGGATCGCCGTACTAACCTCCTTTGCGGCCCGCGAGGTCTTTGTGGGCACCTTGGCCACCATATACAGTGTGGGCAGTGATGAGGTAGATACCATTAAACATCGAATGGCGGCAGAGGTGAATTCAAAGACGAAAAAGCCCTTGTTCAATTTGGCATCGGGCATTTCGCTATTGCTGTTCTATGCCTTCGCCATGCAGTGTATGAGCACTTTGGCCATTGTAAAGCGAGAGACCAATTCTTGGAAATGGCCTATGGCGCAGTTGGTATTTATGAGCCTTTTTGCATATATTGTAGCCCTAGCAGCATATCAAATATTAAAATGAACATGGAATTGCTTCAGTCTATTTTAGTTTATATTACCTTAACGATCGCTGTTGGCTATTTGATTAAGAAATTCGTTCTCCCAAAGTCTCTTTTCTCAAGTAAAAAGGGAAACGACAAAGCTTGTGGCGATGGCGATTGTGGCTGTCATTGATTTCAATTTTACACAAGCATCCTAAAAACCTCTTATCTTAAATTTTCGCCCCGTGTAACAGATTTCCTATTAATTCGTCATAAGGAACTGTGGGGTAGGTTCGTTAAAAAAAGAATAAATCCATCCTAAAGAAAACTAAAAACGCATGGCTTTTAAGGGTACTATGTATTAGTTTGCCTCATAAAAAAATTATTGAACACCAATATTAAAAAAAATCTTTATGAGCAAAAGTACTTTAGGGCTTTTAACCATTTTTATTTTCTTTGCATTCAACATCAACAACGCGCAGACACTCAGCTCAAGAATAGTTGATTCAGTTACCCAAAAACCTGTTCCGTACGCAACTGTACAGCTCAAGAACAAAGGAGTAATCACCAATGAGGAAGGCCGTTTCACTTTTCTAATAGACAACAATATTGAAGAAATGGATTCGCTTTTTATCTCTTGTATCGGTTATAGAACCTTAAAAAAACCGTTGAAAGAATTTATTGAAAACGTTATTTATCTTAGCCCGCAAGCAATAGAACTGAATACTGTAATCGTCTCTAACAAACAATACTCTGCTGAAGACCTTATTGATCTGGTCAAAGATAATATCGTGAAGAACTACAATACCGATTACAGTAAAAAACGCCTGTTCTTTAGAGAAACCCAAAAAAACCATATACTTAAAACCGACTATACCTTTGTGAAGTCTACCATTGAGGAGCTCAACAAGGTTTTTTTAGACAGCGTTATGCGAAGCATACCCAAGCAATCAAGTTACTATACCGAGGTGCTCTGCGACCTATATGGCAACCATGATGAGGAAAAACAGAAACTGCATATTATTAAAGCATCTGAACTATATGATAAAAGCAATGATCTTGACCTTACAAAACTAGAAGAAAAGTTCAATCAAATCATAAGGGCAAACGTAAAACCAAATTCATACTTTAAGATAAAATCAGGTCTTTTCGGCACCAAGGTAGAGGGTGAGGATTTTGAAGAGATCTTTAAAACCGATATCGATTCTACAGATGCCGCCGCCCTGAAAAAAGAACTAGAGAAAAAGAAAAAGGATGAATTGGAACGTAAGACCAATTTTCTGAAGCACAAGAGAAATAGTCTTGGCAGAAGAATGCAAGGTCTCTTTTTTATGGACGACACGGATCTGAACGTCATCAAGAAATCACGAAAATATGAATTCACCCTGAAAAATTATACCTATATAGGTGATGATGCAGTTTATATTGTAGATTTCAAACCAAAGGGGTCAGCAGACTATAAGGGAAGTCTTTACATTACTTCAGACGATTTTGCAGTCATACGGGTAGACTATGAAAATATAAAACCAATAAAGAATTTCAAACTTTTAGGCCTATCAATGAACGAGTATCTCGATAAGGGAAAAATGTTTTTTTCCAAAGATAAGAACGGTAGGTACAACCTGAAATATCTTGAACAAGAAAGAGGGGTCAGGGTGGGCATACGACGGCCTTTGAAAATCATCGAAAAAAACAAAATCGTAAAGGGAAGGAACAAACAAAATGAGCTATTCTTGAAATTAGATATGGCAACCTCTTCAACAGCCAAGCACGAGGTCATTGTCTTCGATACCGAAGCATTATCAGTATCTCAATTCGAGGCCTTTAAAGAGAACAGTACGGTCTTACCCACCTATATGCCCAACTACGATCCCGAATTTTGGAAAGGATACAATATCATAGAACCCAATCAAGCAATTAAAGAGTTTACTTCTGAAGAAGAAATAACAGATTGATTTTAGAAAAGATTCTTTACAAAAGAATAAAGCAGTAAGCCCCACCCTATTGCTAGAAGCAATCCGCCCAAAGGAGTAATAGGCCCTAAAAACCGCAATTTCTTTCCTTTTGATGCACTAAAAGTCAATCCATAGATACTAAAAGAAAAAAGGAAGGTGCCTAAAATAAAGCAATAGACCATGTACTTCTCCAACGAAGTTTCTAAATTAAAATTGAACCCAATCACTAAGAGTAAAATAGCGTGGTACATCTGATACTTGACACCAGTTTCAAAACTCTTTAATTGATCTTTCGAAAATGATTTTTTTAACGCATGCGCACCAAAAGCACCGAATATTACTGCCAATAAGCCGAAAAACGCACCCATAATATGGGTCAACAAAACCAAGGCCATACATTTATTTTGTGGCTAATATAGGTAAAAGAATAACTCAAGACGAGTTCATTATTACAAAGTTGTAATCCTAAAAAGATATTGAAACGATTGGCCTTTTTGTCTGCTGCGATAGATATACGGGCGAGGTGATGAACAATTGCTCTACTTGATTGTCCCAATCTTTGGCAATATCAAAATAACTAATATTGGTCTCGGCCATAATCTCGCTACAATTGTGACAAGTATGTTTGTAGTCTAAAAAATGATGGGCAAACTCATGAAAAGCCACTACTTTAAGAATCTCAGGATCCAACATAGCCGCCCAATTGATCAAGATGTTCTCTACATCGCCCTGCGCATCTCTAGTAACCATACCAAGAACGGTATTTTCCTCTTCTAAGGGCAAGGTATTGGTAATGTCTACATTTTTAAGCTGGAACAACTTTTCGTGATAATCGATGCCATATTTTTTGCACTCTTCAAAAAAATTATTTAAAATCGGCTGCAAACGGCCGTCTATATCAACACTGTTTTGAGATTGCATATACGATATAAAGCCAAAAAAGGCCAATAGGAAAATCACAACAATTCTTTTCATGGTAGGTCGGTTTTTGGTTATAGTAAGCTCTGGGTTGGCGGAAATGTAGAAAAAGTATATTTTGGTAAATTCCTATATTCCCTCTATTTTGAACGTTTTTTTTAGGTATTTATTGAAACTTAGCTGAATTTTAACAGTATTGTTATATTTCAAGAAGATGTGTTGACTTTTTGAAAATAAAAAACCCATCGGATCGAACCAATGGGTTTTGAAAAAAATGTTTGTTTACCTATACCTGGCTTAGTCCACCATCAACTGACAGTTCAATGCCGTTTACGTAGCTAGCTTCATCTGAGGCCAAAAACAATACCGCATCTGCAATTTCCTTAGGATCGCCAAAACGTTTTAGCGGAACCGAAGCGGCAAAGCCTTGCCCCATTTCCTCTACTACCTCTTCGGACATTCCCATTTTTTCGTAAATAGGTGTTGCAATAGGGCCCGGTGCTATAGCATTCACTCGTATATGACGAGGTGCCAATTCGCTCGTCAACACTCTTGCATAAGCCCGTAATGCCCCTTTTGTAGCACTATATACCGCAGCACCCTCAAATCCTTTTTGGTGTACGATAGATGTATTGAAGATAATTACACTCCCATCTTTAAGATTGGGAATAGCGTGTTTTACTAAGAAGGCGGGGCCTTTGATATTCGTGTTGAACTGTGAATCAAAATGGTTTTCGTCTATTTGATCTGCAGGGGTAAAATAGGCCACCCCGGCATTTGCAAATAGCACATCTATTTTTCCGTATGTATTTATGGCCTCGGTAATTAGTTTTTGATTATCCGCAGGTTTTGACTGGTCGGCCAGCACCGCTTTAAAATCACCGGATAGTGCCGCCGATGCCTCGTTAAGGGCTTCTTGCCTACGACCAGAGAATACCACTTTGGCACCTTCGTTTAAAAAACCTTTTACGGTCTCGAACCCAATTCCTGAATTACCACCGGTCACTACAACTACTCTGTCTTTAAATCTGTTCATTTTTAAATTATTTAATTACTATTTATATATTGAAACAATCGTTTCAGAAATATTCAAAAAAAATCATTCGATTACTTTAAGGACATTATCAATAATCTGCTGTAACACCTTTCTATCTTTTACCAATATGCCCGTCATTCTAAAGCCTTGAAAAGCATTGAAAATGTGATATGTGTAACTTTTACTGTCTTGGTTCTTGTTAATGCTGCCTTGTTCTTGACCATCTTCGATGAGTTCTTGAAAAATCGCTAAGAAATCTTCTTGAACATTCAAAAGCCATTTTCTCACATCTTGATCTTGGTTTCCCATTTCGGCCTTACAGTTCATAGTAAAACAGCCTTTACCCTTTTCATCAGCCATAATCTCGGGGAGAAAATCTTCAAAGATCAATCGAATAGCCTCAAAGGGACCATTGGCTTTCAATAATGATTTTTGAAAAAAAGCATTGCCGTTCTTTTGATACTGCCTTAACGTTGTTTGATACAATGCTAACTTAGAACCAAAAGAATTATAGATACTCGAACGGTTTAATGAAGTAGCATCGACCAAGTCTTGCATGGAGGTGCCATTATAGCCTTTTTCCCAAAAAACGTTCATCGCTTTTTTGAGCACAACCTCTCTATCAAATTCTTCTATTCTTGGCATACATCAAATTATTGGAGTACAAATATATATTGAAACAATCGTTTCAGAAAATAATTAACAAAAATTTATACACAAAAAAAACACCCGCTTAAAACGGGTGGTCAAACATATTCAATTTCTAGAGGTCTGTATACAGCTACATACTTCTCATTGGTTTATAGCTGATTGTCTGGTCGAGCGCAGTCGAGACCTTCTTAGAGTAGCGTGGCGTTCTCGACTGCGCTCGAACTGACAAAGTAGCAAAATACTGATATATAAGGGTTGCAACTCGATCTATTTATGCACTTATCTACTGACCTCTATCATTTTTTTTTAGGTGATCTTATCCCTTCATATCATAAAAAAATTGCTCTTTTACAATTTTTCCTTCTTGCACCTCATATACCGCAATTTCAGATGTTTTCGATCGTTGGCCCGACGGTTTATGTGTGGTATCCATCTCAAATCTGACCGAAAACCAATTGTCGGCTACTATGGGTTCAGAAACCGTACTACTGTGCACCTCGAAATTTTCTTGCCACCATTCCCCTTTTTTCTGAATGCCCTCAAAACCTTCTACATAACCTCCTTCTGATTTTCCGTCATTTTCAATACTCACTATTTTTGAACTGTACAGTTCTTGATAGGGCTTCTCAAAATCTCCTTGATTACACCAGTTTACCAGTTTTGTTGCAATTTCTTCTGTTTTCATAATTTGTTATTTTTTGATAGAGGTCTTGCTAATTTAAAGTCAAATCAACCTCTTTGATTCTTATAACAAATTACAAAAAAAATGGTTGGGTGCAAAACGAGTTTCAGACCTGCAAAATTTTCCTCCTATGGCGGACAAGTGCAAACCTTGCAGGTCTTATAAATATCTGAAAATAATGAGATTATCTTATTTCTATTCGTTGGTGTCGGCTAATTTATTGATAAAAAAATCATAGAGCTCTTCTGTTTTCGTAGAGTCTTTTAAATTCAAGAAAACCTGAGAACTATCTTTATTGACAAAGCGGATTTTTTTGTTGGCATAATTATCAATAAAAACATATACTTTTTTATCGGTAAGTGAATCTTTGAATTCTCGAAAAATGCCTTTGCCTTTATCAAAGCCAGAGAAGCCGCTGAGCCTTTCCATGGGGGGTGTTCTCTCTACCCAAAGCACTGAATCAATTTTATCATATTTAAGGTCGTAATAGTAAATACCTGATAATATGGTCATTTGATGGGGCTCAATCTTTGTCCAGTTTTTATAATGGGCGGCAAAAGCCAACAAACAAACAATAACCGTCAGTACGATTAATATATTCCAAAACCAAAGTCTTTTTTTTGTTGCCATATTCTATATAATTTCAAAACCACCTGTTTGACCTGTGGGTGCATCTCTACAATATCAACGAGGTAAAGTTGGGAAAATTTTCAAAAACACTAAAATTTTCAAAAACCTTGATTAAAATAACCAACATTAAACACAGTTCATAAATAGGGCATTAAGGTAAGTCAACAAAGCCTCTTGATTTTATGTTTTTGAGTAAACTGTTTAAAAAAAGTTATCTTTACAGATATATCATGGTGACACAATTAACCTCTATAGCGATTTCTTTTCTCGTTTTGATTCAAAGTTTTCACATAAGTATTGGTGAAATTATTGAAATGGATGCGTTAATAGAACACGCCCAGTTTCATTCTGAAGAGCACGGTGATAGCTTCATGGTTTTCCTTTCCAAACACTATGGAGAACTAAAAGAAGAACACAGTCAAAAACACCAAGAAGAACAAAAAGATCACGAAGAGCTTCCGTTCAACCATCAGATACATACAGCTTCTTTGTCTGTTTTTGTTTTGAACAATGATTCATTTTATACAAGTACCCTAGAGTTTTCAGTTAAGACCACTACCAACTATTCTTATCGCGCATCTTATTCATCGTTTGAAGAAGATGGTCCTTTTCAGCCACCCCGGCAAGCATAATCAGATTTCCAATACTCTTATTCCATCGTGCAACCACTATTTGTGGTCGTACTTTACATCTCTGATTATTTTATGAATTATGCTTTCACGTATCATCAATTTCAGTATTAAGAACAAGTTTATCGTTCTCTTGTTCACCGTATTCATCATAGGGTTCGGACTATATTCCTTATCCCAAATTCCTATTGGTGCCGTACCCGATGTGACCAATAATCAGGTACAGGTCATCACAACTTCTAGAAACCTATCTACTCAAGATATGGAACAATTCATCACCTACCCCGTAGAGTTGGAGATGGCGAATTTACCCGGAGTTCAAGAAATACGTTCAATCTCAAAATTTGGGCTGTCAGTGGTTACCATTGTATTTGATGATGATATGGGCACCTATTTACCTCGCCAACTCATTGCTGAAAAAATAAAATCGGCATCAGAAAAAATCCCTGAAAGTTTTGGTACCCCCGAAATGGGCCCGATAACCACAGGTTTAGGAGAAATATATCAATATATTTTAGATGTTAAACCGGGCTATGAAGACAAGTACTCCGCTACAGATTTAAGAACAATTCAAGATTGGATCGTAAAACGTCAACTATCAGGTATACCAGGAGTGGTAGAGGTAAACACATGGGGCGGTTTTTTAAAACAATATGAAGTAGCTATTAACACTGAAAAACTTCATGCCATGAACATCTCGGCGCAAGATATTTTTAGGGCGTTGGAAACCAACAACAGTGTTACTGGTGGCGGCTATATCGAGAAAGTAAATCAGGCTTTTTTTATTCGTGGCGAAGGGCTGGTCAACTCATTGAGGGATATTGAAAACACAGTTGTCAAAAATGAAGAAGGGCTTCCTATATATATCAAAGATGTAGCAAAAGTAGGCTACGGCAGTGCAACCCGCTTTGGCGCAATAACCGGCAACGGGCAAGGTGAAAAAGTATTGGGTCAGGTAATGATGCTCAAAGATGCCGACTCAAAAAAAGTAATCGATGCGGTGAAGGAACGTGTGGCATCTATTTCAAAATCGTTACCCGAAGGGGTTTATATCAATGCGTTTTTAGAACGCAGCGAACTTATTGCGAAAACGACCTTCACGGTAACCGAAAACCTTATTTTAGGTTTCTTGATTGTCATGTTCGTTGTTGTTTTGCTGCTAGGTAATTTCCGTTCGGGACTGGTGGTAGCATCGGTGATTCCTCTTTGTTTGTTATTTGCACTTTCGCTAATGTACATTTTTGGAGTTGATGCGAACCTTATGAGCCTAGGAGCCATAGATTTCGGAATTATCATTGATGGTGCCGTAATCATCGTAGAGTTTATAGCCTTTCAAATTACTTCTAAAAAAGCAGAACTTGCCTTGCTTTCTAAAGAGGAAAAACAATTGGTTAAAGATGAAATCACCTTCTCAAGTGCTTCTAAAATGATGAATTCGGCCATTTTTGGCCAATTAATCATTCTCATTGTTTTTATCCCAATTTTATCTTTAAGTGGAGTAGAAGGAAAAATGTTCAAACCCATGGCGCTCACCTTTAGTTTTGCTTTGATCGGGGCAATGATATTCTGCTTCACCTATGTTCCCGTTGCCGCATCTTTGTTCTTAAGACCCTCAACGGCTTCCAACAAAAATATTTCGGTTCGTTTAATACGATGGTTGAACAATATATATGAACCTATCATTCATTGGGCATTGCAAAGCAAAAAATTGGTGCTTGGGGTCGCAGCAGGTTTACTGGTAATGGCCATGTTTCTATTTATGTCGATGGGCGGTGAATTTGTACCCACCTTAGATGAGGGCGACTTTGTAATACAACCCGTTCTTAAAACGGGAACCTCATTGAGTAAAACCGTAGAAATAACAACACGGATAGAAAAAATACTCTTGAACAATTTTCCCGAAGTGAAACAAGTAATTACACGCATTGGAGCGGCCGAAGTGCCTACAGACCCCATGTCTATGGAGGAGAGCGATGTCATTATTATCCTGCACCCAAAAAAAGACTGGGTATCGGCCAGCTCCAAAGATGAACTTGCCGACAAGTTTAAAGAGGCTCTTGCCATAATCCCAGGTATGGAAGTGGAGTTTACCCAACCCATTGAAATGCGCTTTAATGAACTTATTACAGGTGTTCGGGCAGATATCGCCATCAAAATATTCGGTGACGATTTAGAGGTGCTCAGTAAAAAAGGGAACGAGATAAAATCGGTGATAGAAAATGTAGCAGGTGCAGCAGATATATCAGTAGAAAAAATTGTAGGGCTGCCCCAAATGAACGTTGCTTATGACCGTACAAAAATTGCCCGTTATGGTCTCAATATCAAAGAACTCAATGAAATGGTTTCAATGGGATTTTCAGGGCGTACCGTAGGGAGCGTCTACGAAGGGGAAAAGCGTTTTGATATTGTTGTACGCTTAGATCAAAAAAATAGAAAGGATATCGACCATCTAAAAAACCTGTATGTCGACCTGCCTTCGGGTGGCAAAATCCCGTTAAGCGAACTAGCAGATATCACCTATCAAAAAGGAGCTGCAAAAATAGCTAGAGACGATACCCACCGAAGAATTGTCGTCGGTGTCAATGTACGTAACCGCGATCTACAATCGGTGGTAGATGATATTCAAAAAATAATAAATGACAAGGTAGAATTACCTGTAGGTTATTCTATCACCTACGGTGGTCAATTTGAAAATCTGCAAAGCGCAAAATCAAGATTATTGGTTGCTGTACCCATTGCTTTAGTATTAATTTTCGTACTGCTCTACTTTGCCTTTAAATCGGTCAAAGAGGCATTGATCGTTTATTCGGCAATACCCCTATCAGCAGTTGGGGGCGTATTTCTTTTATGGATGCGCGATATGCCTTTTAGTATTTCAGCGGGGGTAGGTTTCATCGCATTATTTGGTATTGCCGTACTCAATGGCATTGTATTGATAGAACATTTTAAAGAATTGAAGCGCAACAATTTTGATAGTATCGAGGCACTTATAAAACAAGGAACAAAAGACAGGTTACGGGCTGTGTTACTTACAGCTTCAGCAGCGGCATTGGGATTTTTGCCCATGGCGATTTCGACCAGTGCGGGGGCAGAAGTACAACGTCCATTGGCAACCGTAGTTATTGGTGGCTTGGTAACGGCAACCTTGTTGACCTTGGTTGTACTACCTGTATTGTACACATATTTCAATAGTCCGAAAGAAAACAATCGTACTTCTAAAACCGATAAAACCCTGTTGACCGGGTTGGGGCTTTTTCTCCTGCTCATACCGTTCAATACCAACGCCCAAGAAAAACCATTGCCCTTAAATGAGCTTATCTCAATGGCCATAGAGAATAATGCGGGCATCAAAGCTGGTAGGCTCAAAGTGGCGCAATCTGATGCTTTGATATCAAGCGCTTTTAGTTTTGATAAAACGCAAGTGTATTATAATTACGATGAGAGCAATCTTGCCCAAAACAACGAACCACTAAAGGTATTTGGTATTCAACAAAATTTTCTGTTCCCCTCCGTATATTTTGCACAAAAAAAATTGAATCGGGCAAACTACACCACCACATCAAGTGCATATGAAATTTCAAAAAAAACACTGGAACGCGATGTGACCAGCAACTATTACGAGTACTTATATGCTAAAAGGAAAGAAGCCATATACGAACGTTTAGATAGTCTCTATCAAAACTTCGCCGCCATGGCACAAAGACGTTTTGAATTGGGCGAGACCAACTATTTAGAAAAAATTACAGCACAATCGAAACAAAAACAAATCGGCATTCGTTTGGAGAAAGCAATGCAAGATGCAACAATTGCGCTTAACCAGCTTATGGGAAAAGTGCAGCCCGATTCGACCGTTCGAATCGCTCTTGCACCTCTCGATAGAATTATATTGCTCCCCCCTGACCTAGATACTAGTGTAGAAATACAATACCATCAAAATAAGGTTTCAATGCTACAAGCAAAACGTGGATTGGAAAAACAGCGGCTATTGCCCGATATCAGTCTTGATTATTTTCAAGGTACCGCGCCCAATTTCAGCGAAAGTTTGAACGGCTATCAACTGGGACTCAAAATACCACTTTTGTTCAGCGGGCAAAGCTCAAAAATCAAAGCGTCGAAAATTGCGAAAGAAATAGCGATAGAACAATCCAAAGATTATGAAATACAATTGAAAGCCAGATATACCGAGCTCAATAAAGAATTAGCCACTTACGAAAAAGCACTGTTGTATTTCGAGCAAGAAGGCACGGTATTATCCAATGAGATTTTAAAAACTGCGACCATCAGTTTCAAAAATGGGGAAATTGATTTTTTTCAATACATACAGAGTATTGAAAATGCTTATGAAATCAAACTAGATTACATGAACAGTCTGAACCAATATAACCAAACTGTCATCAACATAAATTATTTAACGCTATAAAAGATGAAACATTTTATCTATAACATACTCGCTATAACACTAGCCCTAAGTTTTGTGAACTGCGGGGATTTGAAAAAGGAAAGCAACAACGATGCTTCTGAAACCGAAGAAATTTCAAATAACAATATAAAATTAACCAAAGCCCAATTTGAACAGAGTGCCATGAAATTAGGAGGTCTAGAAGAAAAGTCTTTTCCTGTCATTGTTAAGACAAACGGGATGATAGATGTACCGCCTGAAAACAGAGCCGTTGTAAGTGCTACCATGGGGGGTTACATTAAAAAAACACCCTTATTAATAGGCGATATTGTAAAAAAAGGACAAGCCTTGGTTACCATAGAGAATACTGAATTTGTTAGTCTGCAACAAGAATATTTAGAAATAAAAGAACAATTGGTATATTTAAAATCAGAATACGAACGACAAAAAACCTTGTTTGATGAGAATATAACCTCCAAAAAAAATTACTTAAAAACGCAAAGTGAGTACAAAACCGCACAGGCGAAATATAACGGCCTGCGAAAACAATTATCTATGCTGAACATATCACCTGCCAATGTTGAAAATGGTACTATAACCACTACCGCAATAATCTATGCACCCATCAGTGGAAGTATTACAAAAGTGAATGTAACGAAAGGAACGTTTGTATCGCCCGCAACACCAATTATGGAAATCATTGATAACGACCATATTCATATTGAACTATCTGTTTTTGAAAAGGACATCATGAAGGTCAAAAAAGACCAACGAATAACATTCAAAATACCCGAAGCCTCTACAGACACTTTTGAGGCGGAAGTACATTTGATAGGCACATCTATCAATGAAAATAGAACCATTAAAGTACACGGACACCCAAAAGATGAGTCGAAAAACAATTTTCTTATCGGAATGTTTGTAGAAGCAAATATTATTACCGATAGTATTGTGGCAAAAGCAATTCCGTCAGAAACTATCGTAACTATTGACAATTCTTCATATGTATTGGTACTGGAATCCGAAAACGGAGATAAATATGCTTTCAGACAAGTTGAAGTAAAAACAGGAAGCAGTTATGAGGGGTATACAGCTATAGATGCTGCAAATACATTTGATGCATCCACTCGATTTTTGACCAAAGGAGTATTTGATCTTGTTGGGGAATAGAACAAAAATCTACCCCAATCCAACATCTAAAGACATCATTACAATAAAGCCACCAATAAAGCCCATTACGGCAATATCAGTGTATTTATCTTGTTGGGTCTCAGGAATCACTTCTTCTACGACCACAAAAATCATGGCACCAGCGGCAAAAGAAAGTGCATAGGGTAAAATAGGTTGAAAGGTCATGACAGCCCATGCTCCAATTACGGCTGCAATAGGTTCTACAAGTGCTGAGGCCTGCCCGTACATAAAGCTTTTTGTTCTGCTCAAACCCTGTCTGCGCAAGGGCATGGCAACGGCAAAACCCTCGGGGAAATTCTGTAGCCCTATACCTAAGGCTAAGGCAACAGCGCCGCCAATGGTTGCACCGTCAAACCCTGCGGCAACCCCACCAAAGAGAACGCCTACAGCCAAACCTTCGGGAATATTATGCAATGTTATCGCCAAAGTCAATAAGGTTGTTTTATGCCATGGGGTTTTGACCCCCTCTTTCTCACTTTCTTTAAAATTGATATGTAAATGCGGCAAGACTTTATCTAAACCGAACAAGAAAAGTGCCCCTAGAAAAAATCCGACAGCAGCGGGAACTACTTTCACAAAACCCTCACCAGGACTCATTTCAATACCCGGTGCCAACAAACTCCAAAAACTGGCAGCTACCATGACACCACCTGTAAAACCCAACATGCCATCTAAGACGGCACGGTTCATTGTTTTAAACAAAAACACCAGAGCAGCACCCAATGCCGTTAACCCCCATGTGAATATAGTAGCATAAAATGCCGCCAAGACAGGATCAATCGATTCAAAATACGTTATTACCTGTTGCATGGTTATTCAGTGATTTTTAAGTAAAGGTTAACTGCTATCTGATTAGATATATGAATGTCGTTCCCTCTGATTCTAATATGGAGCGATCCGTCAAATTCTTCCTTGTCAATAACCAAAATAGTGTCGCCCAAGGCAATATGGTTTTTATCTAAAAATTTCAAAAAAGGTGGTGAAGAATCTTTTACGCCTACACATACCCCCCTTGTTCCCATAGGCACTTCATTCAATAATTTTTTTATCGCTTTTTTAAATTCCCCCTTTTTCGAAGGGATTGGATCACCATGGGGATCCACCTCTGGACGACCTAGATACTTATCAAGCCTATCTATTAATTTTTCGCTCTTTATATGCTCCAACTGTTCGGCAACCTCATGAACTTCATCCCAGGCGAAATCTAATTTTTCTACCAAAAAAACTTCCCATAAACGGTGTTTTCGCACTATGGCCAAGGCTGTCCTCTTTCCTGCTTCTGTTAAAGAAACCCCTCTATATCTTCTATGGTCAACGAGTTCTTTTTCAGACAGTTTTTTAATCATATCAGTTACCGATGAGGGTTTGGTGTGCATTTTCTCGGCAATGGCATTGGTAGAAACCATACCTTCACCCTTACCTAAATGATAAATTGCCTTTACATGATCTTCTTCTGAAAGTGTCATTGATTCTTCAACTTGGCCAAAAATACATATTATACTAATCAAAACATATTTTTAGACTACTCTAAAATTAATTATAATCTCAATTTTAAAAAGTTCCTAGTTTTAAAAAACGGAATTGATTTAGAATAATATATTAGGAGCTATATGGCCTGAAAAATTCTTATTCACTTTAAGGCAATGTCAAGGTAGTTATACTTTGCGGTTCATTAAATTCTGGACAAACTTCTTTAGCAATTTCTTTTTCTCAAATGAAATACTCAAATTCATAAATATAAAGCTTCTTTACCTTAAATACGCCTTCAATAAAACCTAATGTCTCGGTCAAAAAAAATAAGCTTTTGACAAAAAATTAAACGCTTTGTTCTTGTTTCTATTAAAAAAATGTTAATATTATGTTAGATTTATTAAATTGAACGATGGTATTTTCTTATTGAAACAAAGCCATGACCTATAGAACACTACTTACAAATACCGATGTTTCACCAAAACAACTCAAAGATGAGGGAATGTTCGGTATTTTGCACAATCTATACTTTCAAAAGTTATTCAATATTGCGTATGGCTATACCTCTTCTAAGGAAGATGCAGAGGAAATTGTTCAAGATGTGTTTGTGAAATTATGGAAACGACAAGAACAAATTGCCTCTATATCAAACATTACCGGATACCTCTATATGATGACAAGAAATTCTTGTCTTGATTTTTTAAGGTCTAAAAAAGACAAGCTGGCCATCGGAACCAATACTGTTCAACAGCAAAACCTTCTTGACTTTTATGCCTTTTCCAACAACACTGCCAGTTCTATTATTGAAAAGGAACTACAAGAACAAATTGAGGAAGGAATAAAACAATTGCCAGAAAAATGCAGACTTGTATTTATAAAAAGTCGTTTGGAAGGTCTTAAGCATAAAGAAATAGCCCTTAATCTTGACATTTCTACCAAAACGGTCGAAAACCATATTACCAAAGCACTTAAACACCTTAAAGTTTATCTCAAAGAATATTTCAACTAAAAAAAATGATTCCTCACTAGGGGATAGTATATCTTTTTTACGTCTTTATATAAAAGACCATTTGTTAAATGAACAAAAAAGATATTGTTAATCTTATTGAAGGCCGTCTTCATGGCCGCAAAAAGAAAGAAGTTATAGAATGGCTTCTTAAAAATTCAAAAGCACAGGAAGCCTACCACATAGCAAAAGCAAAACATGTAGCCCGTTCTTTAAGAAAGGGCAATACCCCGCATACTGTAACGAAGAAAAAGATTGCTATCAATGTTTTAAAGTATGCATCTATTTTGGTGTTGGTATTTGGCACTTGGCTCTATACACGGAATGGTGCAGATATAAAAGACAGTGTCATCGAAAATAAGATGATACTAATTACAACATCTGTGGGTGAAAAAGCAGAGGTGATTTTATCTGACGGCACAAAAATTATCGTAAACTCCAATAGTGCATTGTCGTACCCCAATAAATTTATCGGATCTACTAGAGAGGTGATCTTACAAGGAGAAGCTTTTTTTGAGGTCACTGAAAATAAGGATAAACCATTTATTGTCAACACCAATGAAGGAATGCATATTAAAGTTTTGGGAACAACCTTTAATGTAAAGTCGTATCCTGAAGATCATAAAATCGAAACCACCCTAGTAACCGGAAAAGTGGAGGTTATTGAAAGAAAGGATAACAAGACAGTGCTACTGTACCCGTCACAGAGGGCCACATATGTCAAAACCAATGATCAATTGATTATCGATAAGGTCGATACGCAGAATTTCATTTCTTGGAAAGATGGGAAACTTATCTATGACGAAACCCCATTACGTGAAGTCATCAAAGATCTAGAGCGGGCTTACAAAGTGTCTTTCATGGTAAGTTCGCAAGAACTAATGGATTACAAATATACGGGAGTGTTCGATAATCTGGCCATTCAAGAGGTTTTGAACTTATTCGAACTATCCTCTCCTATACATTATACATTAAAAGATGACTATGTAATATTTGACAAACAAAAATAAAAGGAGCGTGCTGTAACACGCTCCCTTTTTAAAATAATAGGCTTAGCTACAAACTAGTAAATTAATAACTAAAACCAATTCAAAATTATGAAAAAAAAGACTCACTTTTTTTCTAAAATCCCGATACTCAGGATTATGAAAATTTACATGGTACTATTATGTTTCACACTGGTAAAAGCTTTTGCATCAGACCTTAGTGCACAAAGCATATCACTTGACATGTCGAATACCAAACTCAAGAAAATATTGGCCGAGATCGAAAAGAAAAGCGACTACAGCTTTTTTTACAATAGTAGCCTTGTCAATGTGAATCACAAAGCATCGATAAATGTTGAAAGCGTGGATATTAAATACGCTTTAGAGCTCCTATTTTTCAATACGAAAATCGACTTTAGTTTTATGCGGGATCAGATTATCCTTTTCCCAAAAAACGAACCAGAACTGAAGGCAAGAATCGAATTTTTGCTATTAAATAGTGAAAAGTCTGCAGGTACAAATACAACTCCTGCTAAAATCAACGATATCCTAATTGCAAGTTTGCAATCTACAATATCGGGTACAGTAGTTGATGCCGAGGGCATACCCATACCTGGAGCCAGTGTTCTGGTCAAAGGATCCGCCGAAGGAACAGCAACAGATTTTGATGGGCTTTTCACCTTAGACAACGTACAACAAAATACGGTTCTGGTTGTAAGCTTTATAGGGTTTAAAACCAGGGAGATAACAGTTGGTAGTGATACCGAAATCACCATCGTACTTCAAGAAGATGTCGCTGGTCTAGATGAGGTTGTGGTAGTGGGCTATGGCACCCAGAAAAAAGCCACCTTGACCGGATCGGTTGCCACTGTTTCTGGCGAAGAACTTGAAAAATCGTCTTCCCCCAACTTGGGTGCTGCGCTATCGGGCAAAGTATCGGGACTATTTATCGATACCGGCCAAGCAACACCTGGTGCAGATACGCCAGCCATTAGGGTGAGGGGCACCAACACCTTCAACAACTCCTCCGCCTTGGTGGTCATCGATGGCATACCAAATCGTGAGGGTGGTATTTCTAGGATCAATCCTGCCGATATTGAGAGTATTTCTGTGCTTAAAGACGCCTCTGCCGCTATATACGGTGCACGTGCAGCCAATGGGGTTATCTTGATTACAACGAAAAGAGGCAAGATCGGGGCACCAACGGTAAAGTTCAACTCCACCGTAGGATTGCAAAGTTTTACCACCACGCCCGATATGTTAAAAGGTGCAGAGTATATGGATTTGGTAAATGTGCTCAATGTCTATAAGCTACCCGTCAGTGAATGGGAAACGGCCCATGCTAGTAGAGGCGCACCTTATACACGTTTAGATAATGGTGAAGTTGTCAACCCAACTTTTACCAACGACAGAATTTCCAATACCGCTGCCGGAAATGACCCATGGCTGTATCCCGATACAGATTGGATGAAGGAAGTAACAACAAATAGTGCACCAATTTCACGACAGAGCATTCAAATTTCAGGAGGCACCGAAGATGTAAGGTATATGACCTCACTTGGGTTTCTAAAACAGGATGTGAACTTTCGAAACGCACCCAAAGGCTATAGGCAATTTGACCTTCGAGTGAATCTTGACGTTAAGATCAGTAAATCTTTAAGCCTTGATATCGGGCTGTACTCAAGACAAGAAAATAATTACAGGGCAACCCGTAATGCCAACGACATCTTTCGTGATCTTGTACGGCAATATCCATGGTTTCCCGCCTTTTGGCCAACTGGTGAACTAGGCCCTGATATTGAAAATGGAAACAACCCAGCCGTTCGTGTGACCGATAGCCCAGGCTATATCGATACGGGCAACAATTACGTTCAAAGTAACATTGGTCTAACCTATAAGGTACCTGGTGTTGAGGGGCTGCAATTTAGAGGTAACGTCTCTTATGACAAAGCGAATAGTGAATTTAAGCAATGGGATCGACCTTGGACACTTTACACTTGGGATGGTGACAATAGAAACTCTTCAGGCCTTACTGCAGCGCAAAGAGGCCCTGGGGATCCAAGCTTAAGACAACAACATACCACCAAAACCGATATTACCGCAACTATCACGGGATCCTATGAAAGGAATTTTGGCGATCATTATTTTAAATTGCTAGGCGGGGTTACCCGTGAAGAAACCGAACAGCAGTTTTTTGGTGCCTTTCGAAGATTTTTTCTCTCAAGTGATTTGGCCCAATTAGATCTGGGTGGCAATGAAGGCCAAAGTAGTGAGGGTAGTGGCTTTGAAAACCGCCGCTTGAACTATTACGGTCGCTTGAACTATACTTTTAAGGATAAGTATTTGTTGGAGTTCCTGTTCCGATATGATGGATCGTACCTCTTTCCCAAAGACAATCGCTTCGGGTTTTTCCCTGGTGTATCTGCGGGTTATATCCTTTCCGAAGAACCTTTCTTTAAAAAGGCGTTGCCTTTCATTGACTATTTCAAGCTTCGAGGTTCATGGGGGCAACTGGGTAACGACAACGTTGATGCCTTTCAGTATTTAACTGCATATGAATTATCTTCAACAGGCTTAGGACCAGTAGTTACCACGACCTTTGAGGCCAATTTAGGAAACCCCAATATCACATGGGAAACCGCTACCTCTAGAAACATCGGTTTTGACTTAAGAACAATGAACAACAAAATATCACTTGGGTTTGATTTTTACAAAAACTCTAGGGAAGATATTTTGACAGTGCCCTTGAAGACATTACCTGAATATAGCGGTATTAACGCTCCGGCAGTAAATATTGGGGAATTTGAAAATACAGGTTATGAAATTAGTTTAGGCCTTAACGGAGGCAATGACGATGGTTTTAGTTATAACCTGACCTTTAATTTTAGCAAGTCTAAAAACAAATTGGTGTTTTTTGATGAACCTGCTTTGGCAGATCGACCTTGGCAGCGTGAAACTGGTGGGGAAATCGGAAGGCCGTTGCTTTATTCTTTCGTTGGGGTATTCCGCTCACAGGCAGAAATCGATAGCGAATCTTTAGACTATAGTGAAGTTACATCAGTGCTAAAACCCGGAGATGCGCGGGTCAAAGATATTAGTGGAAATGGAAAAATCGGGCCTGAAGACCAAATTCGTACCGGAGGCAGTGCCTTTGCCGACACACAATTTGGTTTTAATACCAGCATAAGTTTCAAAAATTTAGACTTTAGCATGTATTGGAACGGTGCTGCCGGGGGCTATAGCAACTATGAATGGAGCTTTATGTCGGGTACCTTGGCCAATGTACAACGTGATGTTCGTGATCGTGCATGGTCGATTGACACCCCAAATGCCCCAAAGCCAAGATTGGCCGATAGGGGCGACCAATGGTATTCAGGTGAAACAGATGCCTATTTGATAACACGTGACTATTTTCGTCTTAAGAACCTAGAATTGGGCTATTCTTTTGACCAAGGTATAATCGAGGCCATCGGGGCGCAACGTTTGAGGCTTTCTATCTCGGGCACTAATCTGATTACTATTACCGACTATCCTTTTGACCCCGAAGTACTTCAGGTTAACAACGATGATCTTGCCGAAAATGGAGTAGATCAAGATGATAAGACCCAAGGAATCAGTGGAGGCCGAACTGTTAATGGCGGCATTTACCCCATGTTGAAAACGATCAACCTTGGATTGCAAATAACTTTTTAAAAATTACTATAATGAGAAATGATATTTTAAAAATTACAACACTTGCCATTTTTGGCTTTTTGATTGTAGGATGTAGTGATGATTTTTTAGAGACACAGCCACTGAGCCAAGCCTCAGAAGATAGTGTTTGGACTGATATAAAATTGACCGAAGCGGCCATACTGGATCTGTACCAAGGCACTTGGGCTGGGGTTCTTACAAGTGAAACGACTACCGATTCTTTTACCGATCATGCGGTATTCACCCACCCAGGGCGTGGTGTAGATGGCTATACAGAAGGAAAAATGAACCCAGCAGGAAATTTCTTGGATCTAGAGTGGTTCAGCTGGCCAAAATTATACCCATTTATTCGTGGAGCCAATATCGCCATCGAGAAGTTGACGGCCAATGAAGCCGAATACGATCAAGAGTTTGTAAATCAATTATTGGGCGAGGCCTATTTTATGAGAGCATATTATTACACCCAACTGATACGGCAATTTGGTGGTGTTGTGCTTTTGACAGATCCTTTGACCTTAGAGAGCGAAGCGAACAATCCGAGGGCTTCCTTCGAAGCTACCGTAACCCAGATTGTTGCCGACCTTGATCAGGCGATTGTTCTGTTGGAAAACGCTCCGGCAAGTAAGGCCAGGGCGCATAAGATTACTGCCATGGCCATGAAATCAAGGGTGCTGACCCATGTTGCAAGTGATTTGTACGAACCCTCGAAAGCATCGAGCGTACCGACCATTGCCAGTTACAGCAACCCTGAACTGATTGGGTGGACCAGCGGTTCTCAAATTTCTAGATGGGAAGCTGCCAAAAACGCCTCCAAAGACTTGTTGGATGAGACTACCGGGTATAAACTAAACTATTCTGCTCCAGCCCCACAACAAGAAGCCATTCAAAATTATGAGGCTATTTGGCTTGAGGGCGGACAAAACCAAGATTTTATCTGGGGAAGACTGATAGAAGGTTTTGGTTACAATTCAAGAACATACGAGGGCGGTAACGAATGGTCACAGGGCCCGGGAATGTTCGCCTTGAATCAAGGACCCAATGGATATCATGAATGGGCGGGCACCACGCCAGCTGAAGCCTTGGTCACTAAATACGATTTTGCCGATGGCACAAAATTCGATTGGGACAACCCAGCACATGCTGCAACCCCATACGACAATCGTGAGGCACGTTTCTATGCCACTATCCTATTTGACGGTGCACCTTGGAAACCAAGAACTGATGATGTGGTCATTTTAGATAAGTTCAACGAAATTCAGACCGGGTTTTACACCCTGACCAATGGAGACATCATCAATGGTGTAGATACCCGCCAAGGACCCATAGAAGATTGGAACGGATCTAGAACAGGTTATTATTTTAAAAAGTTTACAGATCCAACCCTACCAGCTTCATGGCCCAAAAACCTTCAAAAAATCGATGCACCCTACATTCGCTATACCGAAGTTTTATTGAACTACGTAGAGGCATGTATCAATACCGCAGATGAAGGAGAGGCCATAACATGGTTAAACAAACTGCGATACCGAAATGGGTTGCCTGGTGTAACGGCCTCTGGAGGCGACTTGCTAGAATTGTACAAAAGAGAACGTGATAAAGAACTGGTCAATGAAGATGCCAGACTCTATGACATGAAACGATGGTTAGAAGGCCCCGCCTCCTTGAACAAGCAAGTGCAACAAATCTTGATCCAGGCCACCCAAAAATCAGGGACCACCGTTGTAGATTATAGAAAGGATACGTCAAAGTTCGATTATGTGTACAAACCCACCAATATCGTTTTTGAGAATAGGTTATGGCAAGACCGTGTCTATTTTATGCCGATAAAACAAGAGGAAATAGATAAGGATCCTTCTATTATTCAAAATCCTGGGTACTGAAAATAGTAAGTATTTGAGTTAGTTTGTAGTTAATTGAGAGAATAACCCTTAGCTTATCCGCATAGGGTTATTCTTGTTTATAGAATGCATTTTTATGATTAAAGAATATTCATGCCTTATTGTTATTGCATTGTTGACTTTTTCATGTGAGCAAGAGTCAACTAAGCTATTCTCTAAACTTAACGCTACTGAAACCGGAATCGATTTTAAAAATAAACTGACTGAAACACATACCTACAATTACTTCACCTACCCCTATATGTATTTGGGGGGAGGGGTCTCTATAGGCGATATCAACAACGATGGGCTAGAAGATATCTTTTTTACCGGAAATATGGTCCCTAATAAATTGTACTTGAACAAGGGCGACCTTAAATTTGAGGATATTTCAGATAGTGCCGGAATACAGGGTGATGAACGGTGGTATTCAGGAACCACCTTTGTAGACATCGACCAAGATGGTTATTTAGATATCTACTGTTCTGTCGGCGGTAAAAATGGCACGCACAAGAACGTTCTTTATATCAATAATCAAGACAATACATTTACTGAAAAGGCAGCTGAATATGGTATCGATTGTGACGGTATCAGCATGCAGTCAACGTTCTTTGATTATGATAAAGATGGTGATCTCGACCTATATGTCATCAACTACCCTCCAACCAGTTTTGTAGCCCCTGTAGAATATTATCATTATATGTTGGAAAATCATTCTGATGAAGATTCAGATAAACTGTACCGAAATGACAATGGCCATTTTACCGATGTTACCCGTGAAGCAGGTCTGAGTTCATTCGGGTTGAGTTTGGGCGTGGTCGCATCAGACGTTAATAACGATGGGTATACTGATATCTATATCTCCAATGATTTCAACGCCCCTGATTTTCTGTATATCAACAATCAAGACGGTACTTTTACCAATCAAATCAAAACTTGTTTACAACAGACATCGTTCTTTGGCATGGGTGCCGACATTGCCGATTTTAACAACGATGGTTTCATGGATATTTTTCAATTGGATATGTCGGCCGCAGATAACTTCCGTTCCAAAGCCAATATGTCAGGTATGGATCCCGATGCGTTTTATAAAGCAGTAGAAATCGGACTGCACCATCAAAATATGCAGAACTCCCTTCAATTGAACAATGGCAATGAATCAGGAGAACTTCCTTTGTTCAGTAATATATCGCGCATGGCAGGGGTTTCCTCAACTGATTGGAGCTGGGCCGGGCTTCTGGCCGATTTTGACAATGATGGATGGAAAGACCTGTTTGTCACAAATGGTATTCGGAGAGATGTCAACAACAAAGATTTTTATGGGAAGTACCGTGAGTTTTTTGATAAGCTGGAAAACTCTCCCGATTATAAAGGCAAAGAAGAGGAAGTAGGTCTGTTGAAATATTTGGAAGAATTACCATCAGAGAAATTGAGCAATTATATGTTTCAAAACAATCAGGATCTGACCTTTACAAAAAAAACCGAAGCATGGGGTTTTGAAGAGAAAACGTTTTCAAACGGGGTGGCTTATTCTGATTTGGACAATGATGGTGATTTAGATCTGGTCATCAATAACCTAGAAGATACAGCAAGTATTTATCGCAACAATGGTAGTGACAACAGCCAATTGACCTTGGAACTAAAAGGTGGTGATACCGTTTTGCCCAACGGAAGCAAAGTTTTCGTTTATACCTCTGAAGGGCTACAGGTACAAGAATACAATTTGGTACGTGGGTATTTATCGTCAGTATCACCACTCCTCCATTTTGGCCTCGGAAAGGCACAACAGGCCGATAGTATTTCGGTAAGGTGGTCGAATGGTACAATAACAAAACTCAAAGATGTAAAAGCAAATCAACGGTTAACTATTGAATATGACGCTACCAAAAGCAATTCATTAAAACCACAAAAGAACGGGCAAAAACAGTTTCAGACGGTCGATGCACCCAATCTATTTAGGCACGAAGAGAATCCGTACAATGATTTTAAAGTAGAAATTTTGCTCCCTCATAAAAATTCGACCCTGGGTCCTGCGCTAGCTACAGGTGATTTGAACGGCGATGGCAAGGATGATTATATTATTGGAGGCTCTATAGGGCAGGTATCGGCCGTTTTTATACAAAATGACAAAGGCGATTTCGAGCCGCTACCAATCGCAGACCTTGTAACGGACCAATACCATGAAGACCTGGGGATTATCATATTCGATGCGGACAATGATGGCGATAACGATTTTTATATCGCCTCAGGGGGCAACGAATTTCCCGTCAACTCAAAGGGGTATCAAGATCGGTTCTATGAAAATATAGGGAGAAACAAATTTCGACGTAACAAAGAAGCGATTCCAGATACCAAAACAAGTGGATTGAATGTTACTGCTTCTGATTATGATCATGATGGGGATCTAGATCTCTTTGTCGGAGGTCGGTTAATACCTAAAAAGTACCCCTACCCCGCCGATTCGTATTTGCTGGAAAATATCAGTACCAAATCAGGGCCTAAATTCGTCGATGCCACCAAAAAAGTATTGCCTGAATTGAACAAATTAGGGCTAGTCACCGCCTCATGCTGGATAGATTTTGACAATGACGGTTGGGAAGACCTCATCGTTGTAGGTGAATGGATGACGATCAAATTTTTCAAAAACGCAAATGGCACTTTCACAGATGTCTCCGATCAAATTTTATCGGGCAACACTTCGGGCTGGTGGTTCGACATTCAAAAAGGAGACTTTGACAATGATGGTGATCAAGACCTGATTGTGGGTAATTTGGGTAAAAACTATAAATACCAAGCCACTGCTTCAGCCCCGTTTAAAGTGTACCTGAATGATTTTGACAGTAATGAAAGTTCAGATATCGTACTAAGCTATCAGAAAGGAGAAACAGAATTCCCTGTTCGGGGGCGTCAATGTTCTTCACAACAAATGCCTGCCATAAAATCAAAATTCAAAGACTACAATTCTTTTGCTCGTGCCTCGTTGAAACAGATCTACACAACCAAACTTTTAGACGAATCACTGAACTATGCCGTTACTTCGTTTGCAAGTATTTATCTTGAAAACGATAATGGAACATTTTCGGCAAGACCATTGCCTCAATTGGCGCAACTTTCGAGCATCAATAAATTTGTTGTAGACGACTTTAATTCCGACGGTAATCTTGATGTCATATTGGCCGGCAACCTTTACAATTCCGAAGTAGAAACGCCACGAAACGATGCCAGCTTTGGGTTGTTTCTTCAAGGAGATGGAAATGGGGAATTTAAGGCCAAAACGATGATGGAATCTGGTTTAAAAATTGTGGGTGACGTTCGCGATATGGAACTACTGAACAAAAACGGGAGAAAATATATCTTAGTTGCCAAAAATGACGATCAAATGCAACTGATAAAATCAATTGAATAGCTATAAAATTTACCTATTTCCGACCCAACAAGACCTTCTTAAGAATCGAATGGTTTAACACTTTAGTACGAGTTTCACATTTGGCTGTAACCTACGTCTTTTGATGTTTTAACCATTTTGCTAAACTTCCCGCTGCATCAAATTTTCTCCAAAATGTTGTAACAGCAATTTTTTGTCATCGGAAATATTCAAATTCTTCAACACCCCAAAAGCATCTTTCGTATACTTTTGAATCTCAAGCTGGGTATGTTCGGCAGATCCACTCTCCATAAAAATGGCCTTGACGGTATTGATTTTCGAAACGGGGTCTGTAGGTCGAATAGAGAACAAATCCAATAGTTCCTTTTTTTGACTTTCAGTACCCAATTCAACGGCCTTTAGGTATAAAAAAGTCTTTTTGTTCTCGATGATATCACCACCAACTTGCTTGCCAAAGGTTTTGGGATCGCCAAAAGCATCTAAATAATCATCTTGTAACTGAAAGGCAATACCCAGGTTTCTGCCGAAACCATATATATCATTTTGCTCCTCTAACGAAGCACCTGCAACAATACTGCCCATTTTTAAGGATGTCGCCAACAAGACAGCGGTTTTGTATTCTATCATTTTCAAATACTCCCGCAAAGTAACATCGTCACGGGTTTCGAAATCAACATCGTATTGCTGCCCCTCACATACTTCAATGGCGGTTTCACCGAACAATCTAGCTAAATCCCGAAAAACCTTGTCGTCATAATTCTCTAATAGCTTATAGGCCATAATCAATAAGGTATCGCCCGAAAGAATGCCCGTACTGATATCCCATTTTTCATGAACTGTGGTTTTCCCCCTGCGAAGGGGAGCATCATCCATAATATCATCATGTACCAACGAGAAATTATGGAACATCTCTACAGACAAGGCAGCATCTAATGCCTTTTTATAGGCGGTTCCAAAAATTTCACATGCCATAAGAGTCAAAACAGGGCGAAGACGTTTTCCTCCCAAACGTAAAATATAGGCAATGGGCTCGTATAAATTCTTAGGGTCTTTGGCCTTGATGTTAGCTTCTAGGTAAGAAATAAATCCGTTTCGGTAGGCCTCTATCGATAGCATGTTCGTTATTTTCTTCAAAAATACATCAATTACAAACAACGTAATTCTCAAGACAAATGTTAAATAAATGAAAAACTTTAGAAACTTTTTATGTTTCTAAAGTTTCCTGTTCTATATTTGCTCTCCATTATGAAAGAAAAGATTCTTGAAAAAGCTACCGATATGTTTTTGAACCTAGGGTTCAAAAGCGTTACTATGGATGATCTCGCCAACGAAATGGGTATTTCAAAAAAGACCATTTACGCCCATTTTGAGAATAAGACTATGTTGGTAGAGGAAACCACCATGGGTCTTTTCTGTACGATATCTCAAGGCATAGACCACATATGTGCATTGGGGAAAAACCCAATAGAAGAGTTATATGAGATAAAAAAAATTGCCATGCAACATCTTAAGGATGAGAAATCTTCCCCACAATACCAATTGCAAAAATATTACCCTAAAATACATGCGACTCTACGTCAAAAACAATTCGACGTTATGCAAGACTGCGTCATCGATAATATCAAAAAAGGCATTGGGTTAGGTATATACCGAGAAAATTTGAATATAGGTTTCGTGTCTCGAATCTATTTTTCAGGCATTACCAGTATTAAAGATAAGGGGCTTTTTCCGCAAGACGAGTTTCCCATGACCAATCTCATAGACGATTATCTCGAATACCATTTATGCGGAATTGTCACTACAAAAGGAAAGAAAGTTTTGAACAAAATCATCAATTCAAATCAGAATTAAATGCGACATTATTTTTTATCGACCATAGCATTATTACTTACCATTGTCGGTTTCTCACAAGAACAGGACAATAGATATACATTGCAAGAGGCCATTGCATTTGCACTGAAAAATAATTATAGTGCCATTAATGCCGATCGTGATATCATCGCTGCAAAAAAACAAAAATGGGAGACCATTGCGGCAGGTTTACCTCAGATCAGCGGTAACATTAGCTACCAAAATCAGTTAAAGCAACCTATTTCATTGATTCCGGCAGAATTTGCCGGTGGCGAGCCCGGCACGTTCGTACCCATAGTTTTTGGTCAAGCGCAACAGGCAAATGCGACCGCCACCCTTACACAACAGATTTTTGATGGCTCTTATATCGTTGGGGTTCAAGCTACCAAGGCATTTTTAAGCTATAGTGCCAATAATAAGGAAAAGACCCAGCTAGAGATTCGAAAAGCCGTGACTGAAGCCTATGGCAATGTGCTTCTCTCTCAAGAAAGTGTTTCTATTTTTAAAAAGAACATAGCCAATCTAGAGAAGAACCTATTTGAAACATCCAAAATTTATGAAAACGGACTTGGCGATGAGGAAAGTGTAGAGCAATTACAGATAACCTTATCCTCGGTCGAAAGTCAATTGAAAAACGCCATTCGCTTGCAAGACATCACCCTGCAAATGTTGAATTTAGTTATGGGTATCGCCATTGATTCACCTACAGAACTAAAAGAAAATCTAGATGATCTAGCCCAAGAACAAATAGACTTCGGTTTGCTGGAAACGGAATTCAAGATAGAAAACAACGTCGATTTTAAGCTGGCCGCCAATTTGAACGAACAACGGTTCTTTGAATGGAAACTGGCCAAGAGTCGTGCATTGCCCACATTAAACTCGTTTATAAACTATGGTTCTTCGGCATTTGCAGACAATTTTAACTTTTTGAAAAGCGATCAAAAATGGTTCGATTCTTCTGTTCTAGGTTTTGACCTAAGTATTCCCCTATTCAGTTCAGGCAAAAGAAGTGCAAGCACAGCACGCGCAAAAATTGAATTGGAAAAAGCAAAGACACAACTGGCCGAAGCCCAAGAGCAAATACAATTGCAATTGAAAAGTGCCAAAAGCAATTATATTTTAGCAATCGAACAATACGAAACGTCCAAGAGAAACCTAGCATTGGCCGAACGGATCGAGAACAAAAACCAAATCAAATATACCGAGGGTATTGCGAGCAGTTTTGAACTTCGCCAAGCCCAAACGCAACTATATGATGCGCAACAAGGGTTTTTACAATCTATGGTAGAGGTCATTAATAAGAAGGTTGGGTTAGAAACAATTTTGAATAGTGAAAAAACAAGTTTAGAGGTTGAAAAATAGTTGAGGAGTTTAGTTGTATTTAATAAAATAACCACCATCATGAAAATATTTTCTTTTGAAAAATTAAAAGTATGGCAAAAGGCTAGAGAGCTGTCTATCAAGATTTATAAAAGTACGAAGGTCTTTCCAAGTGATGAACAATTCGGACTTATAAGTCAAATGAGGCGTTGCTCTATTTCAATATCGTCAAATATTGCAGAAGGAACAGGACGGCATTCCCCTAGAGACAAAGCCCGTTTCACTGAGATTGCATATGGTTCTGCCCTAGAATTACTGAACCAAAGTATCATATCAAATGACTTGGAGTTTATTACAAAAGAAGATTGTCTAGTTATAAGAAAGCAAATAACAGAAATAACGGCGATGCTAGATGCATTGTATAAATCACAGTTGAAAAAGTAGAATGAAAATGAGTTTAGAAGTTGAAAATAGTTGAGAAGTTTAGAATATCTATTACTAAACCCTTTAAACTCATAAACCTTATAAACTAAAAACAAAGAGTGAAAATGAGTTTAGAAGTTGAAAATAGTTGAGGAGTTTAGGGCACCAATTACCAACCCTTTTAAACTAAAAAATACAAACAATGAAAAAAATACTATATACGTTTACAGCGACACTATTGTTAATCGCATGTGGATCCAAACAAAAACAATCTGTCGAAGATCTTATCTCACAGGGCAATCTAGAAGAAATACGAGCTAAAAAAAGTGAAATTTCAGAACAGCAAAAAGTATTGCAAAACCAAATACAACAATTAGATTCTGCCCTTTCGGTTCTTGACAGCAATGAAAAACTACCTTTAGTTACCATCGTAATGGCCAAAACCCAAAAGTTCGATCATTTCTTGGAATTGCAAGGAAGCGTAAAAACAAAACAGAACGTATTGATCTACCCTGAAATGTCGGGCACATTGAAAAGGGTTTATGTAAAAGAAGGCCAAAGGGTCAATAAGGGTCAACTTTTGGCAACAATAGACGATGGCGGAATGGGAAGTCAATTGGCTCAACTAAAAACTCAATCTGAATTGGCCAAAACCACCTACGAGCGTCAAAAACGGTTGTGGGAGCAAAAAATCGGTTCTGAAATCCAGTATTTGCAGGCAAAGACAAACTATGAAGCGACCGAAAGTGCCGTAAAACAAGCGCAGAGCCTATTAGGAAAATCCACAATAAAGGCTCCATTCTCGGGCATCATCGATGATGTGATCAAAGATCAAGGTACCGTTGTCGCCCCTGGCCAAGGTTCTGAAGTATTTAGAATTGTAAACCTGACGAACATGTTCATAGAGGTCGATGTACCTGAAAGTTATCTGGGCGGAATAA
>CAZEUV010000029.1:0-29116 GCA_964515285.1 uncultured Maribacter sp.
TTTTTTTAACTTAGCGAGGTCTGGTGGCAAAAGCATCGGACTATTTTTATTCTAGTGCTACCAACTATCTGAACGAGAATGGTAAAATTAATGTTACGCTCTTGGATAACCCCGTAATCGATGTTTTAAAACCCAATAGTTTTTGGAAGAGTATTTCTTGGTAGATTATAATGTGTGGGCGAAGTCATAAACTTTGAAGAGCAGAATATTTGTAATTAAGTTAGTTGGTTTATTGCTTACTCATAACGGTACGAAGTTGCAAACTTCGCACAGCAGGCTAGCTTGTTTGTGGCCGCCAGTTTTAAACTGGCGGTAGCTGGGGCTTTTTTTTGAATCCAGAAAAATTTTCTATCAGCCGTAGATTTCCCCATAGTTTATTAATCTCAACACCTCGATTACCAATTCCTACCATCGAATTCACTTTACAAAGCTCATTTTTATTAACCTCGTCACTCACAATTGAGTATAATAAACCACTTATATGACCTTGGTTGATTAATATTTTTTTTCCATTGAATCCTATTCTAAGATTCATTGTGAACTCTAAAGTGTCCTCGATTTCATCACCATGTAGTAAGGCGCATCTAATAGATTTATATAATATCTCGCTCCAGATTACATTTTTTTCGTCTATTTTAAAAGAGATCAAAGCTCCATTTTCAGACATTAAACTACCTCCACTCGCAAATTGATAAATAAATGATTCATACTCTTTTGCAAATTTCATAATTCGTTTACCAACACCTAGTTTCGGATATTTTTTCTTAGCAGTCCTATCTAGAGCAATTGAAAGTTGAATCAATGCATTTTCAAAATCATTTTCAGATAAATGTCGAATAGCGGTATCCACTCTTTTACTGACAGTAGTTGGTTTGTTGTACATGAATTTACAAGAATATTTTTGAATTATACCCCTCCTCCTGTCTTGTCCTTGAAGCAAATTTTCAATCAAAAAACGTTATAACACCGCTTTAATCCTAGAAACAGCCTCTCGCAGTTCTTTTTCCGCCGCCGCATAAGAAATACGAATACAGTTTGGGTTGCCGAATGCTTCCCCCGTTACCGTGGCCACATTGGCATGTTCTAAAAGATATAGTGCAAAGTCAGAAGCGTTATTGATGGTAACCCCGTTCAGGGTTTTCCCAAAGAAACTAGAAACATCAGGAAATACATAAAAAGCACCTTCGGGTATGTTGAGGTTAAAACCATCTATTTGCCCTAAGAGTTCTAAGATAAGGTCGCGTCTTCTGTGAAACTCATCGATCATGAATTTTATCTTGCTAACAGGCGCTTCTAAAGCTGCAATGGTCGCACGTTGCCCAATGGCGTTAGCGCCACTGGTAATTTGACCCTGAAATTTGGTGCAGGCTTTTGCAATCCAGTCCGTTGCGCCTATATAACCAATACGCCAGCCCGTCATGGCGAATGCTTTTGACACCCCGTTTACGGTGATGGTCCTATCGTACATGCCATCAATTGAAGCGATGCTAATATGTTCGTCCCTAAAATTAATGTGTTCGTATATTTCATCAGACACTATAAAAATATTGGAGTGATTTCTTAAGACCCCTGCCAAACCTTCTAGTTCTTCTTGGCTGTACACTGAGCCACTGGGGTTGCAGGGTGAACTGAACCACATCATTTTGGTCTTGGGCGTTATGGCGGCCTCAAGTTGTTTGGGGGTCATTTTAAAATCGGTATCGATACTGGTCGGTACTTCTACGGGAACGCCTCCTGCCAGTTTTACGATATCGCTATAACTTACCCAATATGGGGCGGGTAGAATTACTTCATCGCCTTCGTTGAGCATGACCATGGCCACGTTCGCCAATGATTGTTTGGCACCGGTAGAAACCACGATTTGGTTCAATGCGTAATCTAGCTTGTTATCTCGTTTGAATTTGTTTGAAATGGCTTGTTTCAAATCGGCATAGCCATCAACGGGCGAGTAGCTACTATAATTGTCGTCAATGGCCTGTTTGGCCTCATCTTTGATAAAATCAGGAATGTTGAAATCGGGTTCCCCTAGGCTCAGGCCGATGATATCTTTGCCTTCGTTACGTAGTTCACGTGCTTTTGCCGCCATAGCCAATGTGGCCGAAGTAGACATATTGTTGATTCTCTCGGATAAATGATGCTTCATGGTCGTTGCAGTTTACTAGTATTGTAATTGAGGCTGTTTGCCCAATTCACGTAAATGTTTGAAGTGCGAAATTATTGCTTTTCTGGTAGTTTTGTATTCATTGTACGGTAAATTAAACTCCTTTGCCGTCTCTTTCACGATCTTTGCAATTTTTGTGTAATGTACATGACTGATGTTCGGAAAAATATGGTGCTCCACCTGATGGTTCAAACCGCCGGTAAACCAGTTTACGATTCGGTTTTTAGTGCCAAAATTCACTGTGGTGAGCAGTTGATGAACTGCCCAGGTGTTTTTCATATTGCCCTTTTCATCGGGTAGGGGCGTTTCGGCCTCATCAACGATATGCGCTAACTGAAAGGTGACACTTAAAATGACCCCGGCAACATAGTGCATGATAAAAAAGCCCAACAATATTTTGTACCAAGCAATATCGAGCAGCAACATAGGCAGCACGATCCATATCGCGATGTAAAGCGATTTTGTAATGACCAACGTGCTCCAGTTGATTGTAGCACTTGGTAATTTTCCGTATGATAGTTTACGCTTCATGTAGCGGTACATCTGCTGAAAATCAGTGGTAATGACCCAATTGAAGGTCAGTAATCCATATAATAAAACAGAATAATAATGTTGGAATTTATGGTGTTTTTTCCATTGGGTATGCTCTGAAAACCGTAGAATTCGACCGGCTTCCATATCTTCATCATGCTCATGAATGTTTGTATAAGTGTGGTGTAGCACATTGTGCTGAACCTGCCAGTTGTACACGTTGCCCGCTAAAATATAAATACTGCCCCCCATTATTTTGTTGACCCATTTTTTGTTGGAATAAGAATTGTGGTTTCCATCGTGCATCACGTTCATGCCAACACCAGCCATACCCACGCCCATCACTAAGGTCAATAGTAAATTCGCCCAAATGGGAAGCCCTAAGGTGAGAATCAAAAAGTACGGTGCTAAGAACAAAGTAAACATTATTATTGTTTTCAAATGCAATCGCCAGTTACCCGTTTTCTTGAGTTTATTTTCCTTAAAATAAGCGTTTACCCTTTTGTTCAAGGTCTTGAAAAATTGGGTGGGGTCTTTTCTAGGGAATTTGATTGTAGTACTGTCCATAATTTGTGAACTATTTTAGGTAAAGGTACGGCAATTGCCACGTAATAGATATAAAAGCTTTCTTAAAAAAAGGAAATTTTTATAACTGTGAATATACTATTTTTGTTGAAATTTATAAGTGGATGGGCGTAGAAATTATTTTTGATTTTTTTCCTGACTTGACTGAGGATCAACAAGAGCAATTTCGCCTACTTGAAAGCTTGTATCAAGACTGGAATCAAAAGATAAATGTAGTATCACGTAAAGATATCGATGAACTTTACCTGCGTCACGTACTCCATTCTCTCGGCATTGCGAAAATTCAACGATTTCTGCCCGAAAGCAGTGTTTTGGATGTTGGCACGGGAGGAGGTTTTCCGGGTATTCCGTTGGCGATTCTTTTTCCTGAAACGCAATTCACCATGGTAGATGCCATTGGTAAAAAAATAAAAGTGGTGCAAGAGGTGATCGATGGTCTGCAATTGAGGAATGCCAAAGCAGTGCATTCAAGGGTTGAGGATATTGAAGGGCAGTTTGATTTTATCGTGAGCAGAGCGGTAGCAGCGATGCCGACCTTTGTGAGATGGACGAAGGCCAGAATCAAAAAAGAATCTATCCACGAAAGAAGAAACGGAATTTTATATTTAAAGGGAGGCGATTTGACCGAAGAACTCAAAGGCTATAGAACGACCGAAATTTTTGATTTGGCAGACTATTTTAAACAAGATTTTTTTGAAACCAAAAAGGTGGTCTACTTACCATTGAAGTTCAAGGGCTGATCTACAGCCTCAATATTCTATTGAACGAATATCGGCAGTTTTTAGCATAGTTCTTAACGTACCCGGGTATATTTTTAATGCTGAAATCCTTTCTTTTGTTCTCGGTATTGGGGGGTGTGTTTGTTTTCATAAAGCATATTTCAGGACGGGTCAGGAACAGAATCAACAATTCGTTTACAATTACATAACGTTAAATTTACATTGATATTTTAAAAAATCCAAATAAAAACTCTGTAATAGTCTGATAATGATTACCTAACACACTATTTTTATTAGAATTTAATTCAAAGTATAATGCCCGTATCGTTTTTTAAACACGGGCATACTTTCGAGTTACAAACAACTATCCTAAGAAGGGATATCTATAGTCTTCTGGAGTTACAAAAGTTTCTTTTATCAATCGTGGCGATACCCAGCGTAATAGGTTTTGAGCAGAACCAGCCTTGTCATTTGTGCCAGAGGCCCGCGCGCCGCCAAAAGGTTGTTGCCCAACTACCGCACCCGTAGGTTTATCATTGACATAGAAATTTCCGGCGCAATTTTGGAGTGCTTTTGTAGCCTCTTCAATAGCGTAGCGATCTGTTGAAAGTACCGCTCCCGTAAGTGCGTACTCTGAAGTACTGTCTACCAGTTTTAAGGTTTTTTTCCAGTCCTTGTCCTCATATACGTAAATAGTGACCACCGGGCCGAAGAGCTCTGTTTCCATGGTGGTGTACTTAGGGTCGGTAGTAACTATTACGGTAGGTTCTATAAAGTAACCTTTTGATTTATTATATCCGCCACCGGCAAATACTTTTGCATTTTTATCTTTTTTGGCCTGGTCGATATATGTTGCCAATTTATCAAAAGAACCTTCATGAATAACAGCTGTAACAAAGTTGGACATGTCTTCGGGTGAGCCAGGTTTTTTTATCGATTGGATATCTTTTTTCACCAGATCCAAGATTTTCTTTGATGTCGATTTTGGAAGGTATACCCTAGAAGCCGCACTACATTTTTGGCCTTGAAATTCAAAAGCACCACGCACTATCGCTGTAGCAACTTGCTCGGGTTTTGCCGATGGATGTGCCACAATAAAATCTTTACCGCCCGTTTCACCAACTATCTTGGGGTAGGTTTTATAGCTGTGAATATTGTTTCCGATCTGTTTCCACAATTCTTTGAAAACAAAAGTGGATCCCGTAAAATGGAGGCCAGCAAAATCAGGACTCCCCAAAACGGTTTCGGTGATCATTACGGGGTCTCCGTAAATGACATTGATGACTCCGTCGGGTAGGCCCGCTTCTTTGAAAATATCTACGATTACCTTTGCCGAAAAAACTTGGCTGTCACTGGGTTTCCAGATGACGACATTACCCATCATGGCCGCACTGGCAGGTAGGTTGCCAGCGATGGCGGTAAAATTGAAGGGGGTGATCGCATAAACAAACCCTTCTAAAGGGCGATATTCCACCCTGTTCCAAATGCCTTCTGAAGAAGTGGGTTGTTCTTGGTATATCTGCGACATATATTCCACATTGAACCGAAGAAAATCAATGAATTCACAGGCGGCATCTATCTCTGCCTGATGAATTGTTTTTGATTGGGCGATCATGGTCGCGGCATTGATCTTTGCGCGATATGGCCCAGCGATGAGGTCTGCGGCTTTTAGAAAAACGGCAGCTCTTTGTTCCCAAGTTAGATTGGCCCAAGCAGTTCTTGACTGCAATGCATTTTTTATGGCCTTGGCGACATGTTCTTTTTCAGCTATATGGTATTTGCCCACAATGTGCTTATGGTCGTGAGGAGGTGACATGGGCTTTGTGTTTCCCGTTTTTATTTCTTCGTTCCCGATATATAGCGGCACCTCTACCTTACCTTTGAAATATGCTTTGTATTGTTTTAAAACGGCTGCTCTTTCAGGGCTGCCAGGGGCGAAACCCATAATGGGTTCGTTGATTGCTTTTGGTACTTGAAAAAAACCTTTTGGCATACTACTTTCTTTTGAGTTTTATAGATATCTCAAAGGTACTAAAAGGGAATTCCATTAAAAATAAAAAAGGAGTTAAAAGAAAGATTAGTTCAGTGCGAACGGAGCACTATATTTAAAGGTGGGAATGTAGACCCTGAATTTTTCGGTAGAACTGAAGTTCACCATATTGTAATACCCTTTCATGGCACCTATGGGCGAGGCCAACAGGCAGCCTGAATTGTAGGTATGCGACTCACCGGGCTTGATTACCGGTTTTTTGCCGATAACGCCTTCACCATCTAAAACCTCTAATTCATTTAGGGCATCATAAATCTCCCAATGACGTGATGTCAATTGAACGGAATCTTTACTTTGGTTTTCAATAGTAATGGTATAACCAAACGCAAAATGCATCTTGTAATTTTTAAAGAACGTGCCTTCGAAATTAGTCTGAACCGATATTTTTATGCCTTTGGTAACTTGTGTGATCATAGATTTGATGCTAATAAGTGAAAATACTTCCCATTGAAAAAAGAACCATTGCCAAGATTGCTAAAATAAAAAAAATCCAATTAAGGAAAAGAAATTTGGCCATAGTTTTAAAAAAGCTTTGAAGATAGAATTTGCGCATTGCCCAAAATAGGTATATTAAAAAAACAATAATAAAAAACAAACTACTGTCAATAGTAAATACCGAGTCAATCAAAAAGCTTATAATGAGCAAGATAAACAACAATGAGGTATTGTGAAAGCTAAAGATAAGATGATCGGTGTAATTGTATTTTTTTCTGATGTACGCCAACCAAATGAACAACGTAAAGAACGGAAGTAGAAAAAACAGGGCAAAAGGCATCTTTGAAATCATGCTACTCATAAAACTACCTGGTTGCCTTTGGAATTTTAAAAAACTTTTTGCGGCATTGAACGAGAATCTGTTCACGTACGATTCCCCAATGCCGTATTTCGAATAAACCTCAGTTATGTCGCCGATTTTTTGCTTTCTTATTAGGGTGCTGAAGAATTCTCTTTTTTTGTTAAATCGGCCCCAAAAAGATTTTTCCTCTAGATCTTTGAAATAACCTGCTGGATTCAGTAGAATCAATGAGTCTCTTTTTTTTAGGTCTTCGGCTATTTTCTGCCCTATTTGTATAGAATCCAACGTTTTTATAAATGCTTCATCCTCCTCGTTTTTGGTACCATCGCTATCTGAGGAGAAAGAGAAAGCGCCATCTGGGCCAAAAAAACTATTATCACGGCCCTTGCCAAAACGGTCAAGTTCTGAAAAATCACCACTGACATTCAACATCAAAAAATAGATGATGGCCAAACTCAATAAAAACCGAAACGGATTTGTATACGAGATCCTTTTGCCGTTAATATAATCCCTAGTAATCTTTCCTGGCCGTAACAGTAGTGCCGATAAGGTCTTTAATAGTTTGGAGTCGTAGGAAATAATGCTGGAAAAAAACTCATCAAAGAAGTCTTTCAGACTAAGTTTTTTTGTGCTATTCGCCTGTGAGCAGTTTGGGCAGAACTTGTCGCTTATATCGAGTGGATGACCACAATTGGTGCATTCCGTTCCACGGTACTGAAGTTGGTACCTGCCTTTTTGGTATATTGTTGGTTTGTCGTTGTCCATCATAGTAAATGATAGATAAATATAGGCTAATTACTGATATTTCTAGAATTGGCCGAACCAACACCGATGATACTGTCATAAAGGTCACCGAATTTTCGATAATAGACCAATACCAGATAGGTGTTCTCGGTAAAATGGAAATTGCCCGAAACGGTATTCAATTCTATAGATCCGTTTTCTCTTTCTATGACATATTTATAGTTGTAAAAGCCCTGTTTCATTTTTATGACTGCTTCCATCATACCGTTGTCTTCATTATAGGTCATTTGGTTCTCTTCGGTGAGTGCGTAATTGTTGAATTTTCCGAAGACATAAACGTTGTCAAGTGCCAGTTTATCAGAATACGGCAGGCTAAAATGCAGATAGGTATATTCCGCTTCACGAGAATCATCGTCACCTTGCAGTGTTCTTACTACATAATCACCATTGATATCAGGGTAGTACGTATAGGCCCTTTCAGATCTATATACGTCGTTGAACAAATGATGGTGGTAAAGATCTTGTAATTCAATATGTGAGATAACCGAAGTGGGTGCCCGAAGATCTTTGGTGTCAAAATTCAAAAACTCATTGCCGCCGAAAAAGCTGGTTTCCTCATCGTATTTATATACAAGCTCGGTGCCCAATGTAAACTGGGGTGGAATATTGTAACGTGCCGTTGGCCAATAATAATTCTGTATTATGGCGATTTTAACTTCTTTCTTGGGGTTTACAAGCTGTTGGTTCGCTGAATTGATATTGATCTGTACCACTTGCTTTTCATTCAAAAAATTAAAATCACGGGTTCGCTTTACCACAGCGCCAACCTTTACAATATCGTTGTAGACTACAAACCTTCTAGAGAATTGCAGTTCGTAACTGTTGTTGTAGACTTCCAAGACGTAGTTACCACTTACTTTTAAGCGCACATTGTCATTGGGTATGGTCAACTTGTAGTTAGAGTAGGGTTGTAGGGTGGTATAACTATTTTCATAGTCTCTGATGCGTTGGTTATCAACACCGGTCAAGTATTGTGATTTCAATAGACTTGAAGGGGTCCAGTCATAATCACAATGCACGATTTTGTAATAATAGTCTTGTTCGTTTGCGGTGAGGTCATCAAATTCTAAATGTACCGGTTCATCGATTCGAACAACGGGAAATTGGTCTCCCGTAGGCCCTCCAAAAATAACCGACTTGATATTTTCGGGTGCATTTACCTCTTCTTGAACTTGGGCGACTAAAGAAGTTACAAAGAAAAAAAATACGATCTGTATAAGGTTTTTGTGCATTTAACCATAATTTCTCTGCAAAGGTAAACAAAAAGCGTACCTAAAAAATTAAGCTCGTTGTAATGCTCAAATATAGGGCTGATTATTATTGGGAATCTAAAATTCGAAAAAATATCAATTCGAACTATGCCTGTCTGACAGGCAGGAAAGTAAAAATCACTGGTAAAATAAAAAGTTTAAACCAGTTCATTATGAAAACTATTGTTTTAATAGTAAATTTGCTCGGAATTTTAGCTAACTTAAGGTCTACATATGTCTAAAGACATCCGAATTAAAAAGGGTTTGAACATCAACCTTGTCGGCGCAGCCGAGCAAACTACCTCTCAAGCTGTATTAAGTAACGTTTATGCGATAAATCTTCAAGATTTTCACGGTATCACCCCTAAAATGTTAGTAAAACAAGGTGCTCAGGTCAAGGCCGGAGAAGCACTTTTTTACAATAAGAACAAAGAAGATATGTTGTTCGCATCACCTATAAGCGGTGAGTTGATCGAGATAGAAAGAGGGGCAAGAAGACGTATTCTGACGTTGAAAATACTCGCTGATAAAAGTCAAGAATTTTTAGAGCATTCAATGCTCGATTTAGAAAAAGCGGACGCAAAAGAAATAAAGGCCTTTTTGTTGAAGGGTGGGTGTTGGCCCTTCATCAAACAAAGACCTTATGATATAATAGCAGACCCTGATACAACTCCCAAGGCGATTTTTATTTCAGGCTATGTGACCGCCCCTTTGGCTGCTGATCTTGATTATGCACTGAAAGGAAGAGAAAAAGAAATGCAAACAGCTATTTCGGCTATAGCAAAATTGACACCGGGCAAGGTTCACGTATCGGTTGGCAAATCTTCGAACTCGCCTTTGGCCAGTTTAAACGGTATTGAATTGCACAAGGTCTCTGGGCCGCACCCTGCAGGTTTGGTAGGTACACAAATAAATAAAATCGACCCTATAAATAAGGGAGAACTGGTTTGGACGATCTCTGCACAAGACTTGGTCATTATCGGTGAATTGCTTTTGACCGGTAAATTCAATGCAGAACGGATTATTGCTCTAGCCGGCTCTTCGGTGAAATCACCAAAATATTACAGAACCAAAATAGGAACCGAAATCGCTACCTTTTTATATGGTAGCGGTGTAAATACTGAAAATTTTAGAGTAATTAACGGTGATGTGCTTACGGGTACCAAAAGCAGCCAAGATGGGTATTTGGGCTTTTATAACAATACTGTAACGGCTATTCCAGAAGGTGATGACTATGAACTCTTCGGATGGAATAAACCCATTTTCAACAAAATATCGGCCACAAGGGCATTTACGTTCTCTTGGTTACAACCTAATAAAAAGTATGACCTCACTACTAATACCAATGGTGAGCGCAGAGCGTTTGTGGTAACAGGTCAATATGAAAAGGTTTTTCCAATGGATATTTTCCCCATGCAATTGCTAAAGGCGTGTATGGTGAAAGATTTAGATGAGATGGAGCAATTGGGGCTGTACGAAGTGGCTCCCGAAGATTTTTCATTGACCGAGTTTATTTGCATATCAAAACAACCGCACCAAGAGATTATTCGTGAAGGATTGGATCTATTACAAAAAGAAATAGGATAAAGATGGGTTTAAAAAGTAAAATGCACGGCCTAAAAGAAAAGTACAAGGGCAAAAAGATGGCTCCGGCTTTCAACGCCTTACATACCTTTTTGTACGCCCCTGACGAAATCACACATTCGGGTTCGCATGTTCGCTCGGCCGATGATTTAAAACGTACCATGAACACGGTAATTATGGCCTTGGTGCCTGTGCTGTTGTTCTCTATGTTCAATGCTGGGTATCAACATTTTTCGGCCATCAACGGTTTTCCGGCAGATTTTTCAGTAATGGAACATTTTCTGACCTGGGACAATTTTTGGATCGGTATCATTAAAGTATTGCCGCTATTGGCCGTCTCGTACGGAGTTGGTTTGGGCGTTGAATTTTTGTTCGCCGTTATCAAAGGCCATGAAGTAGAAGAAGGGTATTTAGTAACGGGTATGTTGGTTCCTTTGATCGTGCCCATTGACACACCATTGTGGATGCTTACCGTGGCCGTTATTTTTGGGGTCGTTATCGGTAAAGAGGTTTTTGGGGGTACGGGTATGAATATCTTGAACCCTGCTTTGACCATAAGGGCGTTTTTGTTTTTCGCCTATCCTACTTGGATGAGCGGTGATAAGGTATGGGTTTATGAAGGGGTAGAACGCGCGGGTACTCCTGATGCGATTTCAGGAGAAACAGTTCTGGGCTTTATGGCCCAAGGTAAAGATGTTGCTTATTCGGTGTCTGATATGTTCTTCGGATTTATACCAGGATCGGTTGGTGAGACGTCGGCTTTTCTTATCCTTTTGGGCGGACTCTTTTTGATCTTTAGTAAAATAGCCAGTTGGCGTATAATGGTAAGTGCCGTAATCGGTTCTTTGGTCATGGGGTTGATTTTCAATCAAGTGGTCGAAATGGGCTGGATAACCGAAACCAGTAAATTTTACGGTTTGATGAGCTTCGATTTTTGGAAACACCTTATTGTAGGCGGACTAGCATTTGGTATCGTTTATATGGCAACAGATCCCGTTACCGGGGCGCAGACCAATAGAGGAAAATGGATTTATGGTTTTTTGATTGGGTTTATATCCGTAATGATACGAGTGTTCAACCCTGCCTACCCTGAAGGGGTATTCTTGGCAATTTTGTTGATGAACGTTTTTGCGCCTACCATAGACCATTATGTGGTTCAAGGCAATGTTAAAAGACGAATGAAACGTTTGAAGAATACCATTGTTCACCCTAAAGATTCAGACGAAAAAGAAGAAGAACTAAAAGTTGAAACCGTTTAATTATGGCAGTAAATAAAGATAGTAACTTATATACGATAATTTTTGCGGCAGGTATGGTTATCGTCGTCGGTACCATCTTGGCCTATTTGGCCTTTAGCTTGGCACCGGCAATTGGTGAGAATATGCGTTTAGAGAAACAGCAGAATATTTTGTACGCTATGGGGGTTCACGAAAATGATGATGCAGGTAGTGTGAATTTCGTATCGACCGATAAGGTGGCTGAAGAGTTCTCAAAATATATTATAGATCAATTGGTTATCGAAGGTGACAAAATAACATCAAATAAAGAGGCTTATTTGATCAGTGTGAGAAAGCAAATGGCCGCTGGCAAAAATGGCGAAGTGCAAAAATTACCCTTATTCATAGGTAAGAAAGACGGTAAAACATTCTATATCATACCCATGTACGGTAGCGGCCTTTGGGACGCTATTTGGGGCTTTGTTTCCCTTGATGCCAATTTGACCGTGCAAGGCGTATATTTTGATCATAAAGGTGAAACTCCGGGTCTTGGGGCCAATATCAACCAACGCTATTTTATGGATGATTTTACAGGCGAGACCATACTAAAAGGTACAGCCTTCGCAGGTATTAAAGTAGCCAAAGGCAACAATGATCCTAAAAATCTTATTAAAGATGATAATGAGGTCGATGCTCTTGCTGGTGCCACTATTACGGGTGATGGTATATCTGCTATGATAAAAAAGAGCTTGAATCTTTACAAACCTTATTTGGAAACTATAAAGGCAAAAAATTAATTATGGGACTACTTAGTAAAAAAGATACAAATTTAATCTTGGATCCCTTGGCGGATAACAATCCAATTACCATTCAGGTATTGGGCATCTGTTCAGCTTTAGCGATTACTGCCGAACTTGAAGCCTCTGTCGTGATGGCCGTTTCAGTGATGTTCGTTTTAGCCATGGGCAATGTGGTCATTTCCTTAATGCGGAATATCATTCCTTCAAAAATCAGGATTATTGTGCAATTAATCGTTGTGGCAACCTTGGTGATAATCGTAGACCAGGTATTGAAAGCTTTTGCCTATGAACTGAGTAAAACACTGGCCGTATTTGTTGGTTTGATTATTACCAATTGTATTATCATGGGGCGTTTTGAGGCCTTTGCCTTGGCCAATGGCCCGTGGAGGTCTTTTTTAGACGGTATTGGTAATGCTGCAGGTTATGGTTTGATTCTGATTATCGTTGGGTTTTTTAGAGAGCTTTTGGGGTCGGGTACCTTGTACGGTTACAAGGTATTAGGCGATGCGGTAGAAAAAACAGGACTCTATTCAATAGGGTACGAGAACAACGGTTTTATGATCATACCCCCGGCCGCATTGATCGTGGTTGGAATCATTATTTGGGTACAACGTTCTAGAAACCCGGCATTGATCGAAGAACATTGATTAGTCAAGATAAAAGCAACAGATTATGTTAGAGCATATAGAATTATTTTTCAGATCGATTTTTATAGACAACATGGTATTTTCCGTGTTCTTGGGTATGTGTTCCTATTTGGCGGTATCTAAAAAAGTGGCTACCGCGGTCGGTTTGGGTGCGGCGGTTATCTTTGTACTGGCAGTGACCGTTCCGTTGAACTGGTTGTTGGATCAGTATTTGTTGAGAGATGGTGCGCTGGCTTGGTTAGGCCCTGAATATGCCGAGTACAATCTTAGCTTTTTGTCTTTCATCCTATTTATAGCCACTATTGCGACCATGGTGCAATTGGTAGAAATAGTGGTCGAGAAATTCTCTCCATCGCTCTATAATTCCCTAGGTATATTTTTGCCTTTGATCGCTGTAAACTGTGCCATTTTAGGAGGTTCTTTATTTATGCAGGCAAGAGATATCGAAACCTTGGGTCTGGCGTTCAATTATGGGGTGAGTTCCGGTATAGGTTGGTTCTTGGCTATTTTGGCCATTGCGGCAATCCGTGAGAAAATAAGATATTCAAATGTACCGCCACCATTAAGAGGTTTGGGAATCACTTTTATTATTACAGGATTAATGGGCATAGGTTTTCAAAGTTTTGGAGGAATGCTTACTGGTGGTGACGAGGCTTCTGAAAGTGTAGAAAAGACCGCGGTCGAAGAAATAAGGATAGAGAAGATAGAAGAAAATGAACCTGTTGTTAAAGAAGGTGAAACAAAGAAAGAAATTGATGAAAAATCAGTCTCTTACACTAATATTATAAAGGAGTAAAATGATTTTAGCTACAAGCACTCTTGGTACAATTCTGATTACGGTAACTGCTTTTATGATTTTGCTGTTGCTATTGGTCGCGCTCTTGCTGTTCACCAAAGAAAAATTATCACCATCAGGTCCGGTTACCTTGACCATAAATGGAGAAAAGAAAATTGAAGTGGGCTCAGGCAGTTCATTACTGACCACTTTGGGAAACCAAAAGATATTCCTTCCGTCCGCTTGTGGGGGCGGTGGTACCTGTATTCAATGTGAATGCCATGTGATTTCTGGAGGAGGGGAAGCCTTGCCTACTGAAACCCCACACTTTTCTAAAAGAGAACTGAACGAGGGTGTTCGATTGGCCTGTCAAGTGAAGGTGAACCAAGATATGGAGATTACCATACCCGAAGAGGTTTTCGGAATCAAAAAATGGGAAGGTACCGTTGTCCGCAATTATAATGTGGCTTCCTTTATCAAAGAATTTGTGGTAGAGATACCGGAAGATATGGGGTATAAGGCAGGGGGCTATATTCAAATAGAAATTCCGCAATGTGAAGTTAAATTCGCTGATATTGATATTACTGCCCACCCTGAAGAACATGAAACACCTGATAAATTTCAAGCGGAATGGGACAAGTTCAACCTTTGGCCTTTGGTAATGAAGAATTCAGAAACTGTTGAAAGGGCCTATTCAATGGCCTCATACCCTGCTGAAGGCAGAGAAATTATGCTCAATGTACGTATTGCTACTCCACCGTGGGACAGAGCTAATAATGGATGGATGAACGTCAACCCTGGTATAGCGTCTTCATATATTTTTGCACAAAAACCAGGCGATAAGGTTATTATTTCAGGCCCTTACGGTGAATTTTTTATAAATGAATCAGATTCTGAAATGTTATATGTAGGTGGTGGAGCTGGTATGGCCCCAATGCGCTCGCATCTTTACCATTTGTTCAGAACATTAAAGACCGGTAGAAAGGTAACCTATTGGTACGGTGGCCGTTCTAAAAGAGAACTTTTTTATCTGGATCACTTTTATAAGTTAGAAAAAGACTTCCCGAACTTCAAATTTTATTTGGCGCTCTCAGAACCTGCCGATGAGGATAATTGGCAGGTAAAAGAAAATATTGATGCCCCCGGAGATGGTTTTGTTGGGTTTATCCACAACTGTGTAATCGACAACTATTTGAGTTTGCACGAGTCGCCAGAAGATATTGAACTGTATTTTTGTGGCCCGCCATTGATGAACAAAGCCGTTCAGAAAATGGGTGAGGATTTCGGAATACCCGATGAGCATATACGTTTTGATGATTTCGGAGGATAATAAAATACTGTCATTCCCACTAGGGCGGGAATCTGTTTAATTAATCTCAAGATAAGTTTAATAAAGCATAAAAACCGGTATCTTAGGGTATCGGTTTTTTTAGGAAGTAACAAAGCCAATTAGGTGAAACCATTAACCGTACAAGAACTACACAATTTGGCCATGAATATTGTAGGCCGTGTATTAAAGGCTAAAGGTTTTGAGTTTATGGCGGTCAATAGTAAGCCTAAAAAAAATCCGCAGTTCGTGTGCCTAAAAGAAAAGAAGTTGTATTTTATTGTTGTTCGAAATGTGGTATACCCGAACAACCCTAGGAAGTATGATACCGCTTTTATGAAAAAAATGAAAGAGAATGCTGAGAAGTTTGAGGCCAAGGCATATTACGCAGGTGTAGGTCTTTCAAATGCGACCGATCAAAAATCACCTGTTTATTTAAATGAAGACTATGTTGTTGATTATGACGGACTCATTGAGATATAAGGTACGTGGGTTTTTATGGTTCCTTTTAGGAATGATTGTTCTTTCCTGTGGTGATGAGAAACCTTCGATTATTGAAAACAGGAATGTTGGTGGGGCGTTGGGCACTTCGTATTATCTTATCTATTTATCTGAAAAACCCCTTGATTTTCAAAATGATATCGATTCTGTTTTCACGGCGGTCAATAGGTCGTTGTCCACCTATATTCCTGAGTCCGATATTTCAAGAATAAATAAGGGAGATTCTCGGGTTGTAGTAGATGCCATGTTCCGTGAAGTATTTGAACTGTCTAAAGCGGTATATAAGCAGACCAATGGTTATTTTGACCCTACAGTGGGTGTCTTGGTCAACGCTTGGGGTTTTGGCCCCGGAAGGCAAATTGAGATGGATAGTACCCGGGTTGATAGTTTACTGGCCTTTGTAGGTTTTGAGAAGGTGACGATCACCGAGTCGAATATCATTGTAAAGACAGATTCCAATATTCGTTTTGATTTTAATGCAATTGCAAAGGGGTATGCCATAGACCGATTGGCAAAGATGCTCGACGAAAAAGGAATTCAAGATTATTTGTTGGAGGTAGGGGGAGAGCTGGTCGCAAAAGGCGAAAATCAGGTTAAGCAAAAACCGTGGTCGGTGGGTATCGAAGACCCCCAAATCGATTTTACACGGCAATTGAAAATCAAGATTCAATTGAAAGACAAAGCCATGGCATCTTCCGGTAATTATAGAAAGTACCGTATTGATTCGATTACGGGCAAAAAATATGTGCATACCGTAGACCCTAAAACGGGCTTTACCAAGAACGCCAATACCTTAGGGGTCACTATTTTGGCCGACACCTGTGCCGAGGCCGATGCCTATGCAACTGCCTTTATGGCCATGGATCTTGATGAGGCCTTGATACTATTGAGCAAACAAAAAAGTTTGGAGGGCTATGTGGTCTATCTTGACAAAGAAGGCAAATCACAAGAATTTATGACCGAAGGGTTTAAAAACTTTATCGTTGAGTGATTACTTTTTCACCAAAGGAATAATTTCCCCCTTCGCCAAACGATATTTTTCGATTTCCTGTGCGCTTAAGGTAGCCGTGTAATCTACTTCTTCTACGGTAAACCCAAAACTGCGGAGTTTGTCAAAATAGTCCCTGCCATAAATACGTACATGATCGTACTGGCCAAATATTTTCGCTCGTTCTTTTTTGTTGGTGATAGAATCGTCCTCAAAGGTTTTTTCCCTTTTCAGATCTTGTGGAATCTGAAATATTCCCCATCCTCTTGGTTTGAGTATGCGATACATTTCTTGCATGGCTTTGGTGTCATCGGGTATGTGTTCTAAAACGTGGTTGCAGAGAATAACATCAAAAGAATTGTCTTCAAAGGGAAGGTTGCATATATCGGCTTTTACATCTGCCAAGGGCGAATTAAGATCTGTGGTGGTATATTCAAGATTTTTTAGTGTCCGAAAGCGTTTATAAAAAGCTTGTTCAGGGGCAAAGTGAAGCACTTTAAGTGACGAGGTGAAAAAATCGGTCTCATTTTTTAGGTAAAGCCATAACAATCTATGCCGCTCTAAAGATAGGGTAGAGGGAGACAATACATTCTCTCTGGGGTTCTCATAGCCATAGGGTAGAAAACTTTTGAACTGTTTGCCGTCAATGGGATCTGTGTATTTGTCGCCACGCATTGAAAACGCCAAGATTGGTCTTGCCAGATAACTCAATTTAATAAGAAGTGGTCTTGGTACAATATTGAGAATGAATTTGAAGATACGTTTCATGATTTGTTGTTTCACAGAGTTTCACTGAGAAAAAGGAGGTTCACAGAGGTTTGATTCCTTTTTACGTTGGGTTTTTTGCTTTTCAATTCATAGAGAAGGCTAAATCCATTATCGGATTAGTAATTCGAGCATCACGCATAATTTCAGTGTAACTCTGTGTAATAATCTATCAGAATCACAAGTCTTGTCGAAAGGGTTTTTCCTCATCACTTTCTATACCCAAAGCATCGTGCACATATTTGAAGGTCGATAATAGTTCAGGTTTGCCATTTACTAATGCTACATCGTGTTCGAAGTGTGCACTTGGTTGGCCGTCTGCGGTGAGTATCGTCCAACCATCTTTTAATTGTTTTATTCGGCGTGTGCCCAAATTTATCATGGGTTCAATTGCGACCACCATGCCTTCTATAAATTTCTTGCCCCTACCTCTTTTTCCATAATTCGGCATTTCAGGATCTTCGTGCATTTTACGGCCTAGTCCGTGTCCTACCAATTCACGTACAACACCATACCCGTGGTCTTCGGTATATTTTTGAATGGCATAGCCAACATCACCAACGCGATTGCCTTTTTTGAATTCTCGAATTCCCACATACAGTGATTCTTTAGTAACCTCAAGCAATTTTTTGGTTTCTTCAGCTATTTCGCCTACGGCAAAGGTATAGGCATGGTCACCATAGAAATCGTTTTTTAAAGCGCCGCAATCAATAGAGATAATATCGCCTTCGACCAAAGGGGTATTATTCGGAATACCGTGTACGACTTGTGCATTCGGACTCATACAAAGCGAGTTCGGAAAATCATACAAACCTAAAAAACCGGGTACTGCCCCGTGGTCACGAATAAAGGTCTCGGCGAGGGTATCTAATTCTAAGGTGGTCACGCCCGGTTTTACCTCTTTGGCGAGTATACCCAAGGTTTTTGAAACGATCAATGCGCTTTCTCGCATCAGTTCGATTTCTTCAGCTGTTTTTGCTATAATCATAGCTGGCAAAGGTAAAACATTTGAGCATTTTTTTTAAACCAATGGTTTTTGGGTCATTAATTGGGGTTGTTGAATACCCATTAGTTTAAGAATGGTAGGGGCGATATCACCCAAAACCCCATCTTTTATTTCTTTTATATCGTTGTCTACTAAAATCAAAGGAACCGGATTCGTAGTATGTGCCGTATTCGGACTACCATCAGGGTTGACCATGGTCTCACAATTGCCGTGGTCCGCAATTACGATGGTTGTATAATCGTTTTGAAGTGCTGTTGAAACAACGTCTTTCGCACAGCTATCAACAACTTCACAGGCTTTTATAGCAGCGTTCATGTCCCCCGTATGTCCTACCATATCAGGGTTGGCAAAATTCAAACAAACAAAGTCCACTTCCCCTTTTTCCAATTCAGGAATGATAGCATCCCTTATTTCGTATGCGCTCATTTCGGGTTGCAAGTCATACGTAGCTACTTTTGGTGAGGGACATAAAATGCGTTTTTCACCTTCAAAGGGCGTTTCCCTTCCTCCGTTGAAGAAAAAAGTCACGTGCGGATATTTTTCGGTCTCCGCAATACGTATTTGTTTTTTACCAGCATTAGCAAGTACTTCCCCCAAAGTGTCCTTAATATTATCCTTGTTAAAAATAACATGAACACCTTTGAACGAATCATCGTAGTTAGTCATGGTGACGTAATACAATTCTAATTTATGGGTATTGTACTCGTGAAAATCTTCTTGGTTCAACATTTGGGTCAATTCCCTTCCCCTGTCTGTTCTGAAATTGAAAAAGATGATGACATCGTCTTCGTTGATATTGGCGAAAGGTATACCATTGTCATCGGTTATTACAATGGGTTTGATAAACTCATCGGTAATATTTTCATCATAGCTTTTTTGAACTGACTTTGAAATATTGGTCGATTTTTCGCCTTGGCCATTCACTAATAAATCATAGGCTAATTTAACTCGTTCCCAGCGTTTATCGCGATCCATGGCATAATATCGACCAATTACCGTTGCCAGCTTTGTATTCTTATCGGAACAGAAGTTTTCAAGATCTTCAAGATACCCTTTGCCACTTTTAGGGTCTACATCACGACCATCGGTAAAAGCATGTACGAACATATTGGTCAGGCCAGCATTATTACCTGCGTTGATGAGTCCTTTTAGGTGCGATGTATGACTATGAACGCCTCCATTGCTTAACAAACCTAGAAAATGAATGGGTTTGTTATTTTCTTTTGCGTGGGAAAAGGCGTCTTGTAAGGTTTTTTCATCTTTCAAGGTGTCTTCTTTTACTGCAAGATTGATTTTTGCCAAGTCTTGGTATACGATTCTGCCTGCACCTAAATTCATATGCCCGACTTCGCTATTTCCCATTTGTCCTTCAGGTAGGCCAACGTTCATGCCGTCGGTCAAAAGATCGGAGTTGGGGTATTTTTTATAGAGCGAATCTACAAAAGGGGTGTTCGCGTTGTCAATGGCAGAAATTTTTGGGTCAGGAGATTTCCCCCAACCATCCAAGATTATCAAAAGTACCTTTTTGTTCATGTTTTAAAAATCTTTATTGAGAAGGTAAAAGTAATATGATCTAGTTGTTATCGCTAGTATTTTGGTGCGCTTTTTTAAGAATTACCAATCTATTTCGAGCTGTGGTGTTTTTGGTATCAAATTTTGTAAGATGTTAAAGTTTAGTTATTTAACTGTTAATCATGAAACAAAAATCTACAATGATGGTCTATATTTATATAGACATAATTTATTCATCAATCATGCTGGACTCATTTCAGCGCTAAATTCACTCATCATGAAAAAAACAATTTTAACTGTAGCAGCTTGTATGCTAATGGTTACAGGCATTATGGCCAAAACAAGAACAAGTAACGATCATTTGATTTCAACGACATTGATCGTAAAATCAGAAATCAGTTCTTTTTGTAAAGCGATTATGCAGGGAGATATCGATACCGTTAAACGGTTAATAGACCTAGGCGAAGATGTAAACCAAAAATCATTGGGCATGACACCGGCAATATTTGCTGCACGTTATAACAAGGCTGAGATTTTAGAAGTGTTGATAGCCCATGGTGCCGACCTTACCATTAAAAGTAACAGGGGTTGGGCGATAGCGAAGTATGCTAAACTCTCTAATGCCAATGAGGTGCTGCAGGTGCTTAGAGACAATGTTTGATACCGAGAGCCAGTTGTTAGTTCTTCAATCAAAAAAACCGTTCACCAATAGGCGTACGGTTTTTTTCAAAGTACTCACTCAATATAGTGTTCAAGTAAAAGAGCGAAATTTCGTTGACTTACTTAGAGACTGTTAAAAACATATCAATTATTTTTTATGCTTCTTTTTGAGCATTATTTCGTTAAAATTTTAAACGATAACCCTGCTATCCTTGAAAATTTTGCTTCATCCTGCCCAAAAATAACCTATAAAAATTCTAATCATATATTTCATAACAGTCACTTAGAAGTCCCATCCATTGAAAACTCTATCGGATAAAGCATAGATCGCCAAAAAAATCAAGATAGCTGAAAAGACAGAATATGCCTTTAGCAAAATCACAATCAATTCAGGTTTGCAGTTTTCAAATGCTTCTGAATAAAGGTTTCTAAAGTGTAATAATGTTCCCATATAGTTTCATTTATTGATTAAATCAAAGCTATAAGGGTTAAATTGGAGGTGGTAATAAGATTTATTGGGAAAGGCTAAGATACAAAAATCTACTTGATTCACAAGTGTTTGGTAACAATTAACACAAGAACTCAAGATGAATTCTATTGTTGGCCTTGGTATTTTACTATGGCTTCCTTTATTCTTTCGATACGGTTCTCTGGATCTGGGTGTGTGCTTTGAAATTCAGGGGCGCGATTTGGCCCTCCGGCGGCTTTTAAAATCTCCATAACTTTTATCATTTCGTACGGATCATAACCCGATTGAATCATAAAAAGAACGCCAAGATCATCACTTTCAAGCTCATCACCACGACCATTTTTCAATAAGGTAGATTGGCCAATACCTCCTACAAGGCCGCCCATATCACCACCTACAGAGGCTCCCATTGAAATCGTTTTCCAAAAATCACCCTCAGCAATACGTTCGGCGGAATGCCTACCGATCACATGGCCTATTTCATGGCCAAGTACACCTGCCAACTGTGCCTCGTTCAATTGCTTAAAAAGGGCATGGGTAATAAAAACAGGTCCTCCGGGCAATGCAAACGCATTTATCGTTTGATCATCTGCCAATAGGTGAAATTCATATTTATAGGGGGTTTCCCGTGCAATACTGTTCTGTACCAATTTATTGCCTACGGCATCTACAAAGGCCTGCATGCGTTCGTCAGGATATAGTCCGCCATACTGTTGCGCGATTTCGGGAGCACTCTGAAGACCGATGGCAATCTCTTGCTCAGCCGACATGTTTATGGTTTGAGTGCGCCCTGTATAGGGGTTCTCTTCTTTGCTGTTACAACGTTTTATAAAAGCAAAGGCAACTATGGCCAAACCAATGAATATACGAATTTTCCAACTTCCTCTTCTCATTTTAGATGTGTTCTGTTACGGATGGAAGATACTAAAAATGTCGGGTTTTTATAAAAGTTCTTTATTGATATCCAAAATATTGTTCTGAACGTAGTTTTTGATAAACCCGTTTGTGAAGTGCTCACTGCCCAAGAACGTTTCTTCTTGTAATAATTGAAGAATGTTTTTACGCCTAAATGCAGTCAGCATGGGTATTGATATTGGGGCGAAACTGTAATGCCATGGCTCGTATTTAAAACCTTTTCGTTTTTTGTCATTTGTATAAACAAGATGAAAATCGAATACTTTAGCGTTTTCGTCCATCCATTTTTTGAAATCCTCGTAAGGCCCGCCTGCCCCAAATTTTGAGGGATCCAAGACATCGCCCTCAACCTTTCTATACCCATCTACAATATCGATATCAGTGCCCCAATGGTGCCTGCTGGTACCAGGTATAGTTGAGTATTCTATGATTTTGTCAATGGCATCAATAGGCTTCATGTCATTTTCTTCGGTATACTTAGAATATTTTCGCTCCCAGATCAGTGACTGGCGATTGAAATCTCGATAGCTTGAGACCACTTTTAGATCAATACCGTCGCTGTAGGCGGTTTTTTTCATTTCGACGAAAGCGTCGTGGGCTTCTCCCCTTAATTTAAAACCATCTCCGAACAGCTCAATATCGGCTTTTCCCATAAGCTCTAAGATGGAGAATTCTAATTCTTTGGAAAACGCCATACTTGGCATGGTTGAAAGCGCAAGTCCAGCAAAACTACTTTTCTTTATGAACGATCTTCTTTGCATGATGTTTGTTTTGTTATATCAATATTGGTTTTTCTTTTAAATTCAGCAAAAATACTGCCAACAATGTGATGTTCTTGTTTTATTTAGAATATGCTGGTATTGCCAGTCTCAAAGATAGGAAGTATTTTTTCAAACTTCTTTCTGCTGTTGCTCATGAGAACATCAATATCATTTGGTATACTTCGATTTTACCATTTTAAAAACATGCCATTAAATACCCCTGAACTCTTAAACTAAACGGGGCGAAGTTATTTTTAGTGTATTTCTAGTGTTCTGGCATAGTATTTAGCATACGAATGTTTAATTGGAAAGATAGAGATATCCTTGATGTTTCCACTTTAGATCATGCATGGTTATAATATAGAAATAAACACCCGAATCTAAGCCAGAGCCTTTGTCTATTACCATATTTCTATTTGACCGACCATTGAACTCATCAGTGTAATTCTCCTTTGAGTAAACCAAAACGCCATATCTATTAAAAATTTGTAGGAAGTTATTTGGAGACTTCTCTATACCTTCTATGACCAGTACATCGTTTTGACCGTCACCATTGGGCGACATAAAGTAATTGCCGAGTTCGATTGTCTTGAATGTCTCTAAAGCATCATCATTTCCACCAATGGTCAAGATTTCATATTCATCGGGAACGAACTGTTCTGAAGTAACCGAACCCTGGGCTCGGCTACCTTCAATAGCTGTATTTCCTAGATTTACCCAATGGCTTTCTGTCTTGCTCCACCCTACTACCTTGAGATCACTTGTAAACTCGACCAAGGCGGGTATATCGCTAAATGAATCCCAAGTAAGGGTTGCTATGGTGGGCATATCACCTTGCAAGTGCCAAAATTCTTTTTCGCTTACTGAAAGAAATTCCGATGCTTTTTTATTCGTCCTGAAATTTTTGCCAAAAACGGAAGGTGTATTGGGGTTTTCATAAAAATAGGCACATTTTGCCAATGCATTTATAGCCGTAGATGTCATCGTTAGAGGCCTTAACCTGTTATCATCACCAACGGGAAACGTAAAAGTATCTTTATTGGCTATGCCCGCATATCCATCTACCATGGTAGCGTCGTTTTCACCTGTGTAAAAAGCGGTATCCATAAAATTGGGGAAGATATCGGTCTGATTTCTTGGCGTCACGATGTTGCCCGTAATTAAATTGCTATTATTGATTATGTTCATGGTGGTATACAAGAGCAATTCGTCATCTACCACAATCTCTATATCATAAAATAAAGGACTGAACGCACCTGAAACTGTTAGGATTCCATCATTATAAAACCCTGTCAAACCAGAATTTTGTTCAAAAGTGCCATCGTTTACAAAATCAATATGAAAGCCGACCGATGTTTCATCATGAATTTGGACGTTGCCAAAGTTATGGACTGCATCTTGGGCTATCAACATGTTTGTGAATAAAAATAAAAGGCCGAACTTTTTCATTGTTATCTATCTTTTTCTTCAATTATGATGTGGCAATAGTTTTGATTCGAGGCCCAGGTTTGTAAAGCCCCTCTATTACCTAAGTTGTTAGCTGTTCTATTGATATCATGAGATCGGTTAACGTAAGTCGTACCATTGTATGATCTTGCCCTTAACTCAAATTGTAAGGTATAAGGCTGGTCTTCGGGCAGGTTGAGATTGGTGATAAAGTCCAATAACATCTCATGGTTTAAGGCATGTATTGATTGGGCGCTATAGTGCATGACCCCACCGTCATATCCTGTATTTCCCAGATTGTACCAGGTTCCGTTTACTCTTGCATTGATGTTGACATATAGACCGCCCCAACTATTTGAAGTGTCTCTGGTTGGTACATAAATATCAATTTTTACTTTTTTGCCAGCTTGAATGGTAACTTGAGGAAATAAGTTCAACACTACTGCATTTCCACTTCCAAATGTTTTACTTCCCTTAAATGTTTGCACATAGGATTTGTTTGTTATGGGAGCGTTGGTTTTTCTAATGTTTCCGTTGGCATCGGTCGTTAGTATTTTATCGGTGTCGGTACCCGTGGGAATACTCCTGATCCTGATCCTGCCATTCACATCCAATTTTGCACTTGGGTCTGTTGTGCCAATACCAACATTGCCTCCGTTTTTCACGGTAAACCTAGTTGTCAAGGGTATATCGGCACCTACATTCACTACGGCAGAAGGAGCGGTTAAAAATTGTAGATCACCATTATTTTTTAAAAGGCCTCTTGGGAAAGCAACGTTTTGTGAGGAAGAAACATACCCTGCAGCTCCCGATTTGGGTTGAACGGCATAACCAATAACCGTTGCCCCAGTACCTCTTTCACTACCGTAGGTATTCAAGTGGTTTATTCCGCTATATTTACCTATCATTTGTACAGTACCGGTTGTAGCGCCGGTATTGCCTACTTGTATAGTTCCGTTCACATCCAATTTTGCACTTGGGTCTGTTGTGCCAATACCGACATTGCCAGAGACCGATGAGTATAGGTCATTGCCAGAGATGGTCCATTTCTCATCAGCTGAAGAAGTATTTAACTTTTCCCATACAGTACCATTATATTGAAAAACACTTTTCTCGGTGGTATTGTACAATAACGACCCTTCTCTAGCATTTGAAACCGCGTTCATCTCTGATGTAGTTGCCCTAGTGAGTGCCAACAATAGTTCACTATTGATTTGGGCTTCGACTGAAGCACCAATTAACAAAAGAATCAGAACCAAAAGTGTTTTGTTTATCATAGTTTCCAGAATGTTATTTCATTTTCTTCTATCTTCTTATAAAGAGATTCCGAAATATCCGTACTAAACATTATGAGCTCGCTAATTTTAATATTGGAATGACCGGAACCGGTACCATTAGCATACAGTACGCCAAAATTATTGTTTAGTGTACATCTTCCTTTAGTATGATTTCCAGAAAACATAATACTTGCTTTTTGCCGCACGGCAACGGTTGTGTTGCCCCTAATAAATGTATATTGGTTCCATTTGCCAACACTAGCCGAATTGTTGAATTTTCTCGGATTATTACAACAAAGACCTGGGTCAAAGTAAGCGTTGTTGTTGCCCCAGTTTATATGGGTAGACCATCTGTTTTTGCCAGATAATACACCAAAACAATGCTGACTTTTTTTTGTGGCACTAATAATTCCTAAAACCGTACCATTGGCTCCTGAATTGGTCAACAGTTGTATACTGGTATTAATATCCAAACGGTGGGTGGAGCCATTTCCTTTGAAGTAAGGATGGGAGATATCTGAAAAGAACCGGGGTTGCCTGTTTGTTATTGGTTGTACTGCATTTCTGCCAAGCCCGCTCTGATCGTACCAAATGGTGATATAAACACTTGCAGCACCCTTCCAAGTATTGATGGCTTCAACATCTACGATATCATTATCTCCCCAGCCAAAGTCCTTTTCTTGATTATCACTATCTCTTCGCAACCGAACTAAAGAACCCGTGTAATCTGATTCTAAAACACGCATTGAAAGCGCAAAACTGATATTGATCAATTTATCATCTAGAATATGAGATGGTCTTTTCATGGGAAATTGATTGTATTCATCTTTTTGCCCAATACAAAGGGATGAATAAAGAACACATATGTAAAGTAAGATGCTTCTCATATTATATTTTTAAATCACCTGTTACATGAAATACATTGATTGCAGTACATATTATGCCAGCCCCTGAATCTTTTCCTGCAGTTTTAAATCGAGATAATCTATTTTTCACAGTTACCCCATTCGTTCCTACTATAGTGACTTTTCCCGCTCCTATTTGATAAATACTAATGTTATAGCCAATAGGAAACCCAGCAGGAATGGTTAATGTGATGTTTGTACTGCTATTAAAAGTGAGTATACTGTCATTGTCATCAATGACCAAAGTATAGTCAGTGATTTTGGCAGAAACCTTTGGTGTTAGAGAAGATGTCATTATTTCTTTCCATTGAGAATCTATGAACCCCATTACTTTTTTCTTGTTTATATCATAGACTAGCGTTCCTTCATTTATTGAAGAAATATCCAGACCGTTTATCTCGGCAGTCGTTGCACTAGTGACTCCCAACAACAGCTCACTATTGATTTGGGCGGTCAAGGAAAAGCTCGTTGTTAAAACGATAAAGCAAAAAATTATGGTATGTACGATTTGTTTTATCATAAATGTTAGTACGTTATTGAAATGTTTGAGATTCCGTTGCCCGGAGTATTATAAAAAGAAGAATCAAAATATAAAATGCTATTGGCCTTTGTTGCAGAGGTGTAAATAACACTTCCATTCTTTAGATAGGTTACCGTGCCATCACAATCTACATTGATTTTAAATTGATCTCCCGAGACATAATTTGTTTTATTCCCTCTATTACTGCCATTCTCATAGATATAGATCCTTTTATTGCCAACTAAATATAGGGCGTAGTCAATTGAAGCGTAAGAGGCATTTGTAGCCGGGTCACTGTTCAACCCGATCATACGGTACCTGTTATTGGCCCCGGAAGTGAAGTTAAGATGCCCTTCTTTGCCTGCAGGTATTCCATAAAGTGTAGAATACCCTTGCCTGTTCCAACCCGCCCCGGTTGTTCTTTGCAGGATTCCGGAGGCGTAGGTCATTTGACTGGAAAGTGTAATTTCCCCACTGGCATATGTATTGGTAATTAAGGCACTTTTTATGCTAAAACCATTTGCCAAAATTCCTGTGCCGCCATTGGTGGTCACTTGTATGTCAAAATCGCCCGTAGCGCTTCCGGCGGTTACATTGGCCGTAATCTGCGTTGCGCTGTTTACGGTAATCGAGTTTACAGTTTGTCCTGAAATAGCAACTGTAGTACCTCCGTCGTAGTAATCACCTTGAATAACAACGTCTCTAGTCTCATTGGCCTGAAATTGATTGGCACAACCACCATGTGCATCCGATTGGGTTACAAGTGGCACGTTTCCGCTAGCGGAAATTATAACATCGGGGTCGATTCCATTGGAAAAAGTATAGGTGCCATTGGCATTCTCGGTCAAAGTGGGTTTTATAGAGCGGACTATATACGGATCTGCGGCGGTTCCTGAGCCAGTAATGGTTATGTTGTCATCGGCGATTATTTTGGTTTCATCACCTTGTGGTCTCAGACTTTCCCAAGAAGTGCCATTATATTTATAGACGCTATTGTTGTCTGAATTGAACAGCAATGTCCCAACGATCGGATCGGCGATTGAAGTCATCTGCGCTTCCGTAACGCTATGGAGGCCTAAAAGTTCTCCTGCGGTCGGAACCTGGGATGTTGCTTTAATTGTATAAGCAATTAAAACAATCAATAACGTTAATGTCTTGATTTTTTTCATAGCCCGTTCTATTATAGATCTAAGATCATGAACATGAATTCGGAGTTAAACCTAGATCTATCACCGCTTCCGTTGTCGTTATCGCCCACAATAACCTCAAAGCTGCTACTTGTTTGGTTGGTATATGAAATGCCGGGATCATCGTTGCCAGCTCCTCCTCTTCCTGGTTGAGTAAGCTGTATGATGTAATTTGTGTCGGAAACCATTCCTGACGGAAGGTTTACCCTATAACGACCATTTCCTGATAGTTTGGTTACGGTAATGCCCGATGTAGCTTTTGTAACACTTCCGTTTGAAGCGATTTTTCCAATACCTCTGACCATGCTTTTAAAGAAAGCTCCGCCATTTGCCCCAACAGATAAGTTGTTGTTCGTTTCTGCACCTACCACATTGGCTGTTTGTGCGGAAGAAGTTTCATTGGAATAGGTAATAACGCCTGACGATGTATTTTGGACTAAAGTGGTTACTGACTCGACGGTATGTGCCCCATCGACAAAGCCCATTCCTTCAATATCGGTTTTAGTAAGTTTTGTGTCCGCTGTGTGCGCTCCTGTCACGAAACCAAGTCCTTCTATTTCGGTCTGGTCTGCGTGTGTATCGGTGTCGGTCGTATGCGCACCATCAACGAACCCCATTCCCTCGATGTCGGTCTTAGTGAGTTTTGTATCGGCGGTGTGCGCTCCGGTAACGAAACCAAGTCCTTCTATTTCTGTTTGATCTGCGTGTGTATCTGTATCGGTCGTGTGCGCTCCGTCTACGAATCCCATTCCCTCGATCTCTGTTTTTGATAGTTTTGTGTCAGCGGTGTGTGCTCCGGTAACGAAACCAAGTCCTTCTATTTCGGTCTGGTCTGCGTGTGTATCGGTATCCGTTGTGTGCGCGCCATCGACAAATCCCATTCCCTCGATGTCGGTTTTGGATAGTTTTGTATCGGCTGTATGCGCCCCCGTTACGAACCCGAGCCCCTCTATTTCCG
>CAZEUV010000030.1:0-29009 GCA_964515285.1 uncultured Maribacter sp.
GGCGTTATAGTGATGGTACTTCTTTAAAAGGTTCTGTTGTGCTACCCAATGGTAAAGCAATTGAGGCTGATGAGGTTCAAGAACCGATCAGTGATGAGGTCTACTATATTTCATCTGATAAATGTACCGAATGCAAAGGGTTTCACGAAGAGCCCCAATGTGCGGCCGTTTGCCCTGTTGATTGCTGTATACCAGATGATGACCATGTTGAATCAGAAGATGTATTGTTGACTAAACAGAAATTTATGCACCCTGAAGAATAGGGTCTTTGTTGGTGCGCTAATTTTCAATGCTCGTGTGTGTTCTGTTTTTAGGGAAGGTTACAGTTAAGCTAAGCGTAGTGCGGAGGCAAGGAAACTTTTCGTTTCCGTCTATGCACGAAGCTAAAGCTTATTGTTTTGCTTTTTCTTTTTTTGTCCAAAGCTAAATCCAAAAGATTTAGTGACTTTATAAATATACACAGACCTTTCGATTTAGCGTTAAAGTCTGCATTACGTTTAGGTTTTGTTGTAAAACGTTTTATCCCGTTTTAATAATAACTACTAAATTATTTTAGTGCTAGAAATACGTTAAACTTTAATTAGACTTTTGGGTTATTCTCATTTCTTTAAGATTACTATTTAGCTTTATAATAGCTTCTTTTTTTTGAGAATTATAAATAAAAAGGTAGTCCTGAGATTTACCTAAATAATGAATTTTATTATTTGTCATAATAGTATCTTTTTCAAAGAATAGTTGATATTCCTCCTCATTTCTATTATCCAAAATCGTATAGGCATCAGTATATCCACTCAATATCAGTGGGACAAAAATCAAGCTTAACAAAGCAATTAGAGTAAGTGAGGTGCCGCTATTCTCATAAGTTGTGGAAATCATAAACACACAACACATAAGTATTACATAAAGTCCAGCTGCTCTTTCAAGTTTTTCTGAGATTGTTGGCCAACGGTAGTAAGCAGCTAATCCTGCAATAATCAGAATAATAAAAACAAAAATAATCCAAGTAATCCTCATTGCTTTATTATCTACTCTGGACTTAATTTCTTCTTTACTGTCAGGTTTCATTCCGAAAATCTTGAAAAGAACGATGGCGATAATTGCCACTACAACTATACTAAGCATGCCATGAAGGTCATCGATGAAGAGTGGAATGTATTCAGAAACTCCAATATACTCAACAATATTAATTTTAAAAACGCTATAAAATATAGCTAGTTTTATAGAGCTAGTGAGTATTACAAAAAAGGTTGCAATCGGTAAAATCTTGACTAACGTTTCAATTAGATTCTTCAAGTTAAATGGTTTTGTTTATGATCTTCTATTCTTAGTTTAAACCTTTAATCTGTTTTAAATTGTTAACTCAAATGTTTTACAACAAAGGTATATAGTTACCAGTAACTATATACCCATTATATGACGCTAATTTAATGATTATGTTTTTAACCATTAAAAACGGATAAATGAATTGGAGGTAAGTTTTATTTTTTAGCCAATCGAAAAAGTTTAAACGGGTTCACTATATAAAATGGTAAAAGCTATCTTTGCAGCTGTTTAAAAAATCACATTATGAAAGCAGGTATCGTAGGATTGCCCAACGTGGGGAAATCCACTCTTTTTAATTGTTTGTCGAATGCCAAGGCGCAAAGCGCCAATTTTCCTTTTTGTACCATTGAGCCCAATATTGGCGTGGTAAATGTACCCGACACTCGCTTAGAGAAATTAGAGGAATTGGTGAATCCTGAGCGTGTGCTGCCCGCAACTGTTGAAATCGTTGATATTGCCGGTCTGGTAAAAGGTGCTAGCAAGGGTGAAGGTTTAGGAAATCAGTTTTTGGGCAATATTCGAGAGACCGATGCCATTTTGCACGTACTACGGTGCTTTGATGATGACAATATCGTGCACGTTGATGGTTCTATCGACCCCATTCGTGATAAAGAGACCATTGATATGGAGCTGCAATTGAAAGATCTAGAGACCGTTGAAAAGAAACTCGACAAAGTAAAAAGATCTGCCAAAACCGGAAACAAAGAAGCCCAAAAAGAGGAGTCCGTACTCTTGTCAATAAAAACAGGTTTGGAAGCTGGGATCTCGATAAGAGCCATTGAGATTTCTAAAGAAAACAGAAAAGAATTTGTTGAACCCCTACAGTTTATAACCGACAAACCCGTTATGTATGTTTGTAATGTAGATGACGCTGCTGCGGTGAATGGCAATGCGTATGTAGATAAGGTAAAAGCGACTATAGCGGACGAAGGAGCCGAAGTGGTCGTACTTGCCGTGGGTACCGAGGCCGATATTACGGAATTGGATACCTATGAAGAACGCCAGATGTTTTTAGAAGATCTTGGGCTTTCAGAGCCCGGTTCTGCTAAACTCATTCGAGGTGCTTATAAATTACTTGATCTTGAAACCTATTTTACCGCAGGGGTAAAGGAGGTTCGAGCATGGACAATTCCCGTTGGAGCAACCGCACCCCAAGCTGCAGGTGTAATTCATACCGATTTCGAAAAGGGCTTTATTCGCGCAGAGGTCATTGCATACAACGATTTTGTAACCTATGGTACCGAGGCCAAGGTAAAAGAAGCTGGTAAAATGAAGGTAGAGGGCAAAGATTATGTTGTTAAGGATGGCGATGTGATGCACTTTAGGTTTAATGTTTAGGTTTTTAGTGAACAGTTGTCAGTAGTTAGTGAACAGTTATCAGTAAGCAGTTGGTTGATTTTTTAATTTCACCTGAAAACTGAAAACTGAAACCTGAAACCTGAAACCTGAAAACTTATAACCCCAAACCCTAACTTCGGCTACGCTCAGTTAGCGAAATCTGGCTCCAAACTATTTTTTACCGTTTACTAACGCCCAACGTCTATTAAAACCTATCAACAATAGTGCTATTTCATTGTTAATTACTTTAGTTCAGAGGGGTTTTATTTTTTTAGAACACTTGCTATCTTAGCAGTCACTACCAGAAAACCCTATTCATGGCTGATAATTCCCAATATACTGAAGACAATATCCGTTCGTTGGACTGGAAAGAGCATATTCGTATGCGTCCCGGTATGTACATTGGTAAGTTAGGTGACGGGTCTTCTGCCGATGACGGCATCTACATCCTATTAAAAGAAACCATAGACAACTGTATTGATGAGTTTGTAATGGGTGCTGGCAAGACCATTGAAATTCGTATAAAGAACGGTCTGGTAAAAGTACGTGATTTCGGCCGTGGTATTCCTTTGGGTAAAGTTGTTGATGTGGTCTCTAAAATGAACACGGGTGGTAAGTACGATTCGCGGGCGTTTAAAAAATCAGTTGGTTTAAACGGGGTAGGTACAAAGGCGGTAAATGCCCTTTCAAGCTTTTTTGAGGTGCAGTCTTCTCGTGAGAATAAAATTAAAACAGTCGAGTTTAGTCAGGGAAATCTCGTTTCAGAGGCAGGCCCAGAAGAGACTTCGCAACGTAGGGGTACCAAAGTCAGCTTTGTACCCGATGAGACGATTTTTAAAAAATTCAGGTACCGCAGCGAGTATGTAGAACGTATGTTGAAGAACTACGTTTATCTCAACCCTGGGCTTACCATTGATTTTAATGGGGAAAAGTTTTATTCGGAAAATGGACTGAAAGACCTTTTGGAAGACAATAACAATACGGAAGATTTTCTATACCCTGTAATTCATTTGAAGGGGGAAGATATTGAAATCGCAATTACCCATAGCAAGACCCAATATAGCGAAGAGTACCATTCGTTCGTCAATGGACAAAATACAACGCAAGGAGGCACGCACCAGACTGCTTTTCGAGAAGCTTTGGTAAAGACCATTCGTGAGTACTATGGCAAGAACTACGATTCTTCCGATATTCGAAAATCAATTATTTCTGCGATTGCGATCAAGGTAATGGAACCGATTTTTGAAAGTCAGACCAAGACCAAATTAGGTTCGACCGATATGGGAGGAAAATTACCCACGGTACGAACCTACATCAATGACTTCGTACGACAATACCTTGACAACTACCTTCATAAGAACACTGAGGTTGCCGAAGCCCTACAACGCAAGATATTGCAGGCCGAACGAGAACGAAAAGAACTATCGGGTATTCGTAAACTAGCAAAGGATAGGGCGAAGAAAGCGAATTTGCACAACAAAAAATTACGGGACTGCCGAGTGCATTTGGGCGATTTGAAAAAGGACAATCGTTTAGACAGTACCCTATTCATCACCGAGGGCGATTCTGCTTCGGGGTCGATCACAAAATCGCGCAATGTGAATACACAGGCCGTATTCAGTCTTAGGGGAAAGCCTTTGAATTCTTACGGTATGTCTAAAAAAATCGTTTACGAAAACGAGGAGTTCAATCTATTGCAAGCCGCCTTGAATATTGAGGAATCTATGGAAGACCTGCGATACAACAATATCGTAATCGCAACCGATGCCGATGTTGACGGTATGCACATTCGGCTGTTATTGATCACCTTCTTTTTACAGTTTTTTCCTGAGTTGATCAAAGAAAACCACTTGTACATTCTGCAAACCCCTTTGTTCAGGGTCCGGAATAAGAAAGAAACAATTTACTGCTATAGCGAAGAAGAGCGAAGAGCAGCGATTAACAAGCTTACCGGCAAACCTGAAATTACACGTTTTAAGGGCTTGGGTGAAATCTCGCCTGATGAATTCGTACATTTTATAGGCGATGATATTCGTTTAGAACCGGTAATGCTTGACAAGGCGGTTTCAATTGAAGAGTTGTTGAGTTTCTATATGGGGAAAAACACTCCTGACCGCCAAAAATTCATTATTGAAAATTTAAAGGTCGAGATAGACCTTGTTGAAGAAAACAAAGTATAATTAGAGTTTAAAAGGTAGCTATCCTGCATGGAAGAGAATGAAGAGCTGAATGAAGTACCCGATGAAAACCTACCTGTGGAAGGAACGGACCAGTCTAGTGAGGAATCTTCTGAAGAAATAAATTCAGACGATTCTCAAGATGTACTTACCAAGGTGACGGGCATGTATAAAGACTGGTTTTTAGACTACGCCTCGTACGTGATTCTTGAGCGAGCGGTACCTGCGATAGAAGATGGTTTCAAGCCTGTGCAACGTCGTATCATGCATGCGCTGAAAGAGTTGGATGACGGTCGGTACAACAAAGTCGCCAATGTGGTAGGGCATACCATGCAATACCACCCTCACGGTGATGCCAGTATTGCCGACGCCATGGTGCAAATGGGCCAAAAAGATCTGTTGATCGATACCCAGGGCAACTGGGGCAATATTCTGACAGGGGATCGTGCTGCCGCATCAAGATATATTGAAGCCCGGCTTTCTAAATTTGCCTTAGATGTTGTTTTTAGTCCGAAAATCACTGAATGGCAACAATCGTATGACGGGCGAAAAAAAGAACCGGTCAATCTACCCGTAATGTTTCCGTTGTTATTGGCTCAAGGTGCCGAGGGTATTGCCGTAGGGCTCTCTACCAAAATTTTACCGCATAATTTCATTGAACTTATTGATGCTTCCATCAAGCATTTAAATGGCAAGCGTTTTAAAATTTACCCTGATTTTTCGACCTCGGGCATTATCGATGTGAGCAACTATAACGACGGTTTACGGGGGGGCAAGATAAGAGTAAGGGCAAAAATCACTCAATTCGATAAGAATACGCTGGTTATCAATGAAATACCATACGGCACGAATACATCTTCTTTGATAGATTCCATCCTCAAAGCAAACGAAAAGGGAAAGATAAAAGTCAAGAAAATTGAGGATAATACTGCTGCCGATGTTGAGATATTGGTTCATTTACCGAGTGGTATATCCCCTGATAAAACCATTGGTGCACTCTACGCATTTACCGCTTGTGAATCTTCCATCTCGCCTTTGGGGTGTATCATCGAGGACAACAAGCCCCTGTTTATAGGAGTGACCGAAATGCTACAACGTTCTACAGATGCCACTGTTGATCTATTGCGGCAAGAGCTCGAAATTCAGTTGAGCGAATTAGAGGAGCAATGGCATTTTGCATCCCTAGAAAGAATTTTTATAGAAAACCGCATCTATCGTGATATTGAAGAAGAAGAGACTTGGGAAGGGGTCATAACCGCTATTGACAAAGGCCTGAAACCTTTTACCAAACATTTAAAACGCAAGGTGACCGAAGAGGATATTGCTCGGCTGACCGAAATACGTATCAAGCGTATTTCTAAATTCGATATTGACAAAGCACAACAACACCTTGATAATCTAGAAGAAAAAATTGCCGAGGTGAAAAACCATTTGGCCAATTTGATCGAGTTTGCCATTGATTATTTCAAAAGATTGAAAACCACATATGGAAAAGGGAGGGAGCGTAAATCTGAAATCCGCATTTTTGATGATATCGAGGCAGCCAAAGTGGTCATACGCAACACCAAACTCTATGTGAATCGTGAAGAAGGTTTTGTGGGTACGTCATTGCGACGTGATGAATACGTAACCGATTGTAGCGATATCGATAATATCATCGTTTTCACCAAAGATGGGCAAATGATGGTCACTAAGGTCGGTACGAAGACTTTTGTTGGTAAGAACATCATTCATGTTGCCGTGTTCAAAAAGAAAGACAAGCGTACCACCTATAATATGATCTATAAAGATGGTAGGGGCGGACCCAGTTATATCAAGCGTTTCAATGTGACCAGTATGACCCGTGATCGATTGTATGCCTTGGGCTCTGGTAAAGCAGGTACTGATGTTTTGTACTTTTCGGCAAACCCCAATGGTGAAGCCGAGGTAATCACGGTGTTACTTCGTCAGGTGGGCAGTATCAAAAAATTGAAATGGGATATCGATTTTGCCGATATGATCATAAAAGCGCGCGGATCCAAAGGTAATATTGTCACAAAATATGCTGTCAAAAGAATTGAATTGAAAGAAAAAGGCGTTTCTACCCTGAAACCGCGAAAAGTATGGTTCGATGATGTGGTAAGAAGATTGAACGTAGATGGAAGGGGTGATTTGTTAGGGGAGTTCAGGGGAGAGGATAAATTGCTCATCATAATTCAAAACGGTATTGCCAAAACCATTTTACCGAAAATAACCACACGATTCGAAGATGATATGATCGTCTTGGAAAAATGGAAGCCCACTAAGCCCATATCAGCTATTTATTTTGACGGGGGAAAAGAAAAGTATTATATAAAACGTTTCTTGATCGAACACGAAAACAAAGAGGAACTGTTTATTTCAGAACACCCAAAATCGTATTTAGAACTGGTTTCTACCGACTGGAGACCTATTATTGAAATAGAATTTCCAAAACCAAGAGGAAAAGATGCTAAACCCAATCAAAATATTGATATAGAGAAATTTATATCGATTAAAGGCATTAAAGCTTTAGGTAATCAGTTGGTCTCTGAAAAGGTAAAGAACATTAATGTCCTAGACCCTTTGCCCCACGAAGAGCCCGAGGAGCAAAACCCTGAAGATATTGAAGTGGTGGATGAGGAGAATATTGAACCTACACCAAACGTTGCTAAAAAACCATCGAGTGATACCAAGAAAGACGATGATGATTTAAAGAACCCACCGGGTGCTGATGATGAGGGTCAAACCACTTTATTTTAGAGTATTATGGGAAAATTTATAGAAGAGTTCAAGAATTTTGCCATAAAGGGAAATATGGTCGATATGGCAATAGGAATCATCATTGGGGCCGCCTTCAATAGCGTAATCAGCACCTTGGTGAAAAAAGTTATAATGCCGCCCTTATCCCTTTTGACGGGCGGTGTCAATTTAGGCAATCATAAATACATACTACGTTCAGCCTCAGAGGGGGTAGAAGAGGTTGCAATCGGTTACGGTGATCTGATGAACGTTCTTATTGATTTTTTGATTATCGCCCTCACTATATTCTTGGTGATCAAGGGCATGAACAGGTTTAGGGAAAAGGCCGAAGACCCAACCGATACCGAGGTAGAAACACCAAAAAATATTGAATTGTTGTCGAATATCGAAAAATTGATGGAAGAACAAAATGCCATCTTAAGAAAAAATAATGAATGACCGACTCCGCTAAAACGGCGTGTTAGAACAAGTTCGCGGACTAATATCAGTATATTTACGAAAATTTTATTTAGAATATGGATTTCACCAACCCCCTAGTTTACGGCGCACCTTGTTTTATAGCCTTTATTATATTGGAACTCGCCTATAGTAAAACGCACGGCAAAGAGAGTCTCTATGTATGGAAAGATTTGTTCGCAAGCAGTTTTATGGGTGTGGGGTCTGCTATTATCGCACCCTTGATCAAAGTGGTGTCGGCCATTGTTATTTTTGAATTCACCTATGAATTGTTCAATCCGATGGTAGAAGGGGTGCGTACCAATATTTTGGGATACGAATCATTTGGGTACGTATGGTACATATGGTTGCTTTGCCAATTGGCCGATGATTTCACCTACTACTGGTTTCATAGGGCCAATCACGAAATACGTATTCTTTGGGCCGCACATATAGTGCACCATTCTTCTGAACATTATAATCTGGGTACGGCCATTAGAAACGGTTGGTTCACCATTCTTTATAAACCTTTCTTCTATATGTGGATGCCAGCCCTAGGGTTTCCCCCAGAAATGGTAGTAGTCTGTTTGGGAATCGAAGCTTTGTGGCAATTTCAATTGCATTCCACCTATGTTCCTAAAATGGGCTTTATAGAGAAAATTTTCAACACACATACCATGCACCAAGCGCATCATGCACAAAATGTAGAGTATTTGGATAAGAACCACGGGGGGTTCCTGAATTTCTTTGATAAAATGTTCGGCACCTGGATAGAGCTTGATGATGCTATTGATGTGAAATACGGAGTTATTCACGCCCCCAATTCAAATAATCCTATGGTCATACTCACCCATGAGTTCAAGGATATTTGGAACGACATAAAAAAATCACCAAAAATCGGCCATAAACTGATGTACATTTTCGGCCCTCCGGGTTGGAGCCATGATGGCAGTACCATGACGGTAAAGCAACAACAACGCTTATTCAAAAAGCAGCAAAACGAAAACCCCAAAGTAGCCTTTTCTCGGCCTAATTGAGGGTAAGGTTGTTGTTTTAGTTATTTCAAAAAACTATTGCTATTCCTATACCATTTTTTGAAGGTTTGAGCTCAAACGTCGTTTTTTTGTCTAGACTTTGATTATATTTTAGAATGGATTTCTTTTTCTTCGAATTACCTAATAAACCAAATGTCAGTGAGACTGCAGCAGAACTCGCTGTGCGAAGTTTGTAACTTCGTGCCGTTTTGAGTGAGCAATAAGCGTAAGAAGCAAAGAGTAGAAAAAAGTCCCCCGCTAACGCTCTTCTAATGTTATTAAGTTAAGGATTTCGTATGCGATTGTCAGGTCGAGCGCAGTCGAGACCTCCCTAGTTGTTCCAATATTGAGTTCTCGACTGCGCTCGAACGGACAAAGAATTTCCTTAACTTAATGACATTGAACGCTCTTCTGTGACGAGTGTACCCTTTCGCAATTAAGTATCAGGTTCGCTTTCTTCCTCAACAACCACTTTGTTTTTTAATCTGCGTAGATCAAAGAACTCGACCATTAACGAGAAGGCAATGGTAAAGTATAAGTAACCTTTAGGTATAGTGCCCACTTCGTTGCCAAATACGACCAAGTGACCAATATGTGCAGCTTCGGCAATTAGCATAAAGCCAATTAAAATCAAAAATGACAGTCCCAAAATTTGAATGGAAGGATGTCTGTTCACAAATTCACCGACCGGGTTGGCGAACAGCATCATGATAACCACAGATATGACAACCGCAACGATCATTAATATCAGGGCATCGTTGGGGTTGGGTGAAATACCATTGGTCATACCAATGGCTGTCAAAATCGAATCGAATGAAAACACGATATTGATTACGGTAATTTGTACAATGGCATTGGTTAGGGTGGTTCCACGTGCTTTTTTCACTTCACGTTCATCATAGCCTCTGTCTTCCACTTTTTCGTGGATCTCTTTGGTGCTTTTGTATAATAGAAATAAGCCTCCAGCGAAAAGTATTACGGCTTGACCACTGATTCCGCCGTGTATCCAATCCAAATCAATGACCCAAAAAGGTTTTTTCATTGAGGTTAGCATTGTTATGCCAAAAAGTAGCACAATACGCATGACCATTGCAAGAACCAAGCCGATATTGGTAGCTTTCTTACGTTGTTTTTTTTCTAATTTGCCGGCGGCAATAGATATAAAAATGATGTTATCTATACCGAGTACGATTTCTAAAAACGTAAGGGTCAAGAGTGCGATCCAAGCATCCGGATTCGTGAAAATTTCAAACATGGTCTAATTGGTTTTTATGGCGGTTCCTATAATTTTTTTACTTTCCCCTACAATACTGTATTCAAATGTATACGAACTATCTGTGGTGGACAGTATTTTCATATGTATCGATTTTTCTTCTGCTTTGTTCTTAGGGTTTAATTTTTTGACGATGTATTCGCAATCGTTTACCCACCGAACTGAAGAGGTATCTATTTTTCCTGAATAATAATCAACCTCTTCATCGGCATTTCGAATAAATGTCGTGGTCAGTTCTTTGCCATCAACAATAGAGGTAAAACTAAATTCACCTGTTTTAAACTCTTTACAATTACGCTCGGGCTGGTAGCATGAGACGGCTAAGATAAGAACGAATATAAAATAGAGGTACTTTTTCATTTGAGGCACAAATTAATGAATTAACCCTTAGTCGCCATGGCTTTTTTATATTATTAAAGTTGAAAATGAATATAAGAACACCCCAACGACCTGTCTTGTGAAATTAGCTATAATTATTGCTCGTTTTTTATATAGGATATACTTTATGTAGGTATATTTATCATTTGATATGCCACTAACTTTAACAGATTATCGCCTATATAAAGAAACCTCCATACAAGGAAGGTATGTTGTCAATGAGCGGATTATTGAATTTCTAAATACAAAAAGTCAAAACAGTCTTATTAAAACAGAGGGGTATTCTGTTCAAGAAAGGTCGATTAAAAGCATCACCCTTGGTACGGGGCCTTCAAAGGTATTGATGTGGTCGCAAATGCACGGCAATGAATCGACAACGACCAAAGGGGTACTCGATCTCTTGAACTTTCTTGACTCTAAAACCGATTTGGCAAAAAACATTCTCAAAGTCTGTACCTTGAAAATCGTTCCCATGTTGAACCCCGATGGAGCGTCGAGATATACACGAGTAAATGCGAATAAAATTGATCTGAATCGCGATGCCCAGGATCAAAGTCAGCCTGAAAGTAGAATTCTCAGAACTGTTTTTAAAAGTTTTATGCCTGATTTTTGTTTTAACCTTCATGACCAACGTACGATATTCGGTGTGGGTAAAAACCCAAAACCCACCACTGTTTCTTTTTTGGCCCCGGCACATGATAAGGCGCGGGGTATTTCAAAGACCAGAGCGATAAGTATGCAGTTGATCGTTGCGATGAATCAGGTATTGCAAAGTCTTATTCCTGAGCAGGTTGGGCGTTATGATGATGCTTTCAATGCCAATTGTGTTGGTGATACATTTCAAATGCTGAACGTACCTACCATTTTATTTGAAGCAGGTCATTATCAAAACGACTACCAAAGAGAGAAAACCAGAATGTATATCTTTTATGCCCTATTGGCATCTCTTGATTGTATACGTAAGAATGAAATCGATAATTACCCACAGCAAGGGTATTTTGACATACCAGAGAATAAAAAACCATTTTTCGATATTCTTATTAAGCATGTTCCTGTTGATGGTTCTTCAATTTTTGAAGATGTTGGCCTGCTGTATACCGAGGTGTTGAAAGGCAGTAGTATAGTCTTTGAGCCAAAAATTGATACGAGGGGCAATCTCAATGAATTTGTAGGCCATAAAACCTATGATTGTTCAAATGAAAGTGATGTTAAACAGATGAAAGATCAAGGAATCTGGAGTTTGCTTAAGAACTCTTCTTGAGTTCAACTCATAATTTATTGCATATAATTTTTCAAAATCAACATTTTTTTGCGTTTTTGATAAAAAAAGTTCATTTTTCATGAATTATATCTTTCGTATTTTATATTTTTGCTAAAATTTAATTGTTATGGCAAAAGTAAAACTAGACGAAATCGACCACCAAATTCTGGATATGTTGATCGACAATACCAGAACTCCATTTACCGATATAGCAAAAAAACTCTTGATTTCAGCAGGTACCGTACATGTAAGAGTGAAGAAAATGGAAGAGGCTGGTATTATAAAAGGCTCTTCTTTGACTTTGGATTATGTGCAATTGGGCTATGCCTTTATTGCCTATGTGGGTATCTTTCTAGATAAAACAAGCCAGACAAAATTTGTGATGGAACGATTGGAGAGCATCCCTAATGTAACAGTCGCACATATCACTACCGGAAAATTCAATATTTTCTGTAAAATACGTGCCAAGGATACCAACCATGCGAAGAACATCATTTTTGAAATAGATGATATTGATGGTATCAGCCGAACCGAGACCATGATTTCGTTAGAGGAAAGCATCAATGACAAAAAACGATTGATGCACAAGATCTTTAACGAGTTGTAGGTTTAATCTACAAGCAAAAAAACAAAACTTTCCTCCAATTCACTTATCCGCTTTTAGCGGTTAATTCTTTGCTGTGTTCAACCCATAAGCAATAATCATTAAATTAGTCGTATAATGGGTGTATGGTTGCCAGTAACCTTAACACCTCCGTTAGGAGCGAGTTCGGAAAAACCTAGAGCTGAGAAATATTATTCTGAATCGGATTTTTTGTCAAAAAATGGAGTCACATTTTTTGATTCTATATAGTCTTGAATCATCTTGGTCTCATTAATATCTACGTATTCAACTAAATGACTTTCCATAACATGTTTCCATGTTCGATGATTCTTTGGGTGTTTTTTTTTGTTAGGCTCTTGTCCAACTAAAAAATATTTACCCTTATTATCACGCGAATAATCAACAGCTTTTGAAAAAGAAACAAAGCTAGTCAAATCATGTTCCAAATTATAATGACGTTTAACAAAATCAATAGTTTGTCCAGCAACAACTATCCCGTTTTTACCTATAAAATTAACGTCAACTGGAGTTAATAATTCATTAAAGTCTGATGATCGTAAAGTAACATTTAAGTTTACGCTTTGCTCAATTTTTGAGTATAATTGTTTTTTTACTCGAGAATAAATGGTGTTTATTTTGACCTTGGCAACCTCATCTTCAAAATAGAATACGAATTTTTCAAATAATAATTTAAAATTGTTCATCTCTATACTCAAATCAACATTTCTAGGCTCCGAAAACATTACCAAATTATTAGAGTATCTATTCAAGTATGAAAAATATTTTTCATTTATCCAATCATTAGAGGCATTCAGTTTTAAATTAAACTGCCCAGGTTTATTATTTTCGGCTGTTTCGCTAACGATATTATTTAAATAACTTTTTAAAATAGAAAACTTATGAGCGGAGATTAAACTTTTAACAACATTTAATTTAGGATTAGAAACTCGTATTATCGATTTAATACCATTTGACATAACCATCCCTATGCTAATTTTCTCTTGAAAATCAGGACCTAGAGGTAAATAGATTATACTGAAAAAAGTTTTCATTCGATTTATAAATTTGTCTGAACCAATTCTCTAAAATGCTGTTCACATTGGTTATACCAGTTATCATTGAAAATATTATCTTTCAATAAAGTCTCAAATTCAACTACATTAAAGTTCCATTCTAACGGAATGTCAAGCATTAAATTGCTTAATTCTTGCTCACATACTTGGACACAAAGGTAAAAATCTTGTACAATGTTATCAACAATTTCAGCTAAATTATTGATATTACCAAATAATATCGTTGCAAGCTCAGAAGTGATAAGTGATTCATTTTCAGTAATTAATTGAATTCCATACCTTAATGAACTTGTATTGAAAATTGCCCCATGATCAAAAACATTAAAATAATATTTCCCTTTTTGAGTTTGATCTAAAATCAAATTGCTATTTCCGTGATGTCTATCGTCATTTCCAATCCAAATATCAAAAAGTGCAATTTTCAACAAATCCTTTTTATTTAGAATCTTACGCCTAAAAGCAGGTTTCATAAAAGAAGGTAATAATGACTTATCTACCACTTGTCCTTCCTTAAGGCGTGAAGACCCGAAACAAGGCTTATTAAAATAAATTGGTTGCAATTGTGGTGCGAATTTTCTTGGAATATGATCGGCTGCTACAGTAATTAAAGCAATCGGAGGGGTTCTTAAATCCCAAATATCAGCAAATGAAGACCCCATTATCTCATTGACCAAAGGCGAAACCGAACTACGTCCATGTTTACAAATCCAATCAGACATATCTGTACACGTAACCAAAATCGGAATATCTCCAGTGGTATACATATGCTCTGATTTAAATAAGCTGTTCTTCCTTTCTATCATCTATAAAATGGCGATATGTAAAGATAGATTAATTTAAATTTAACCAAAACTAGCACCTGTACTTATATTACGGTTATAATAAATACGTCAAGGAGTTAAGAATTTAAAAATCCATATCTTTAAATAAAACCTAGTATATCTGAAAATACACAAAAAAAATAGTATTTTTCATAAACAAGCCATTAGTGTTTTATAACATAAAAAATCATGAACGTATCAGAACTAGAATTACCAGAAGGCAATCCCTTTTATAAAAAGTATATCGACACACTAGGTGACGTTGCATTGATGGATATTATGACAAGGCAGTTGACCAACTTTCCACAATTTATCGAAAGCATTCCCAAAGAAAAATTAGGACATGCCTATGCCAAAGGAAAATGGACGATTGCAGAAGTATTTCAACATATAGCTGATACGGAGCGTATTTTTCAATATCGGGCCCTGCGTTTCTCTAGAAACGATTTTACACCATTGGTGGGGTTTGAGCAAGATGACTACGTACCCGAATCGTTTGCGAATAAAAAATCTATTGAAGAGATTATTGAGGAATATAAGGCAGTACGGTCTTCTACCCTAAGTTTGTTCTCGTGGTTTAATGATGAAGTCTTAAAACGAGAGGGTACCGCGAGTGGCATGCCTATGAGCGTTGCCGCATTGGGTTTTATGATATGTGGGCATCAGAAGCACCACAGAAATATTATAAGGGAAAGGTATCTTTAGAATTTAGTCTAGATCGGTATCTTCTTCGATTTCCAGCTCGGCATTCAATTCAATATCGAATTCCTTAGCATCTACTTCTTCCACGACTGGTTCAGATTTTGATTCCAGCTCTTTTCCAATAGTATCCTCGAAATTGGAAATGAAATTAGCAAGGCTCTTGCTTATTTTTACCAGATACAGCGTATCATCTGTTTTGATCTCAACGGCCTCTATAATTTCGCCATGGGCATTTTTAAAGATTATGATATCTTCATCGCCATACCCGTATGGGTATGTTTCAATCAATAGAGCTGCAAGGTCATGGTCTAGTTTTTTGTAGTCAACAAGTTTGCGTAACATAGTAGGTAGGTTTAGGTTTGGTTTCGTATGCAAGCCTAATCTATATATATTTTTCTAAGATATAAACAAAGAGTTGTCAAACGTACAATTTAGTATACGTAGCTAGGCAAACTTGTAGTATGCAAATGCTTCTTGAAAAAGATTGTCGGGTATTCGAACATCGATTTTAGAATTCCCGATACTAGACAACAGCACGAAATTTATATTGCCATGTGAATTTTTCTTGTCGAATTTCAATAGTGACAAGATAGTGTCGATATCGGTAGTGGTGAAGTCGATTTTAGTATAACGACCGAGAAAAGTTGCCTTGATATCATCTAGTTCGTTTTTTGAAAGTCCGGTCAATTTATATGAAAGGTAAGCCTCTAGTACCATTCCGACAGCAATAGCCTCGCCATGTAGTATTAGATTATGTTTCTCACTTTCTAAAAAATATGATTCTATGGCGTGGCCCAAGGTATGGCCGTAGTTCAGTATTTTTCGTAAGTTTTGTTCTGTGGGATCCTGAAGTACGACCTTGTTTTTGATGACCACCGATTGATGGATAAGGTCATTGATGTTCTCAAAATCGGAAACCGATTTCAATGACTCCCAATACTCCGCATTCTGAATCAAGCCATGTTTCAGCATTTCGGCAAAACCACTTTGTAGTTGGCGCTCTTCAAGGGTTTTTAAGAAATCAGGTATGATCATGACCATTTCAGGCTGGTTGATGACACCCACTTGATTCTTCAAAGAACCTAAATCTACACCTGTCTTACCACCGATAGAAGCATCGACCATTGCCAATAGGGTAGTGGGTACATTTATAAAATCAAGTCCTCTTTTAAAGGTAGATGCTACAAAGCCGCCCAAATCAGTAACCACGCCTCCACCTAAATTGATCATAAGGCTTTTACGATCTGCATCTTTTTCAGATAATGTTTCCCATACTTGGGTGCAGGTGGTTATGTTCTTATTGATTTCTCCCGAAGCAATTTCAATAACCTCAAAATCGACACTTTTTTGAACCTGCGACATAAAACGCTTTAGACAGTGCGTATTAGTATTGTTGTCAACCAAAACAAAAACTTTCGAATATGAATTTGCGTTTAAATGCCCATTTAAGGCATCATAGGCTTTTTGGTCAAAATGTACTGCATAAGTTGATGTGGTAATTGATTTCATCAAAGGTCTATTTTCGTTTTATTGCCCAAAGCTCATCAGACAGAAATACATATATAATTAAGCACAAAATAAAGGTTATTTTTTTCAATAGAATACAATCGGGGTCTTTATCTTTGATTGTAAAAAATTTCAAGATCAATGGAACGAATTTTTGAGAATACCGCAACAGCTTTTGCTCTAAAAACAGATTCTGAGCTAGAACGGGCATATTTTCTGTTCAAAATGATTGCCAATGAACCCCTGGTCAAAATAGGAACGGCCATGACAAATTTTGCCATTAAGGCACATTTGCCCGTAGAAGGACTCATTCGTGCTACGGTGTTCGACCATTTTTGCGGCGGTGTCAATGAAGAAGATTGTTTAGCTGTCGTTGATAGAATGTATGAAAAAGGCGTGTGTTCTGTACTTGATTATTCGGTAGAGGGAAAAGACTCAGAGGATCCTTTAGACGATGCCTTAGAGAAGATTCTAAAAATACTTGATTTTGTCAAAGAGAAAAAAGCCATTCCCTTTGCAGTTTTCAAACCCACGGGTTTTGGTAGGTTTGCACTTTATAAAAAAATAGGGGAAGGAAAAAAACTGAATGAAAAGGAAGAACAAGAATGGCAAAGGGTCGTCAACAGGTTTGATAAAGCGTGTAAAAAAGCGTACGACCTTGACGTTTCATTATTGATCGATGGTGAAGAGAGTTGGATCCAGGATGCTGCCGATCAATTGGCCGAAGACCTTATGCGCAAGTACAACAAAAAGAAAGTCGTTGTTTTCAATACCTTGCAAATGTACCGATGGGACCGATTGGATTATCTAAAAAAAATGCATCAAAAGGCGTTAAAGGAAAACTTTAAAATAGGATTTAAAGTAGTACGTGGTGCCTATATGGAAAAAGAAAATGAACGAGCGGGCGAGAAGGCATACCCAACTCCAATTTGCAAATCAAAAAAAGAAACCGATATCAATTTCGATAACGCCGTGCAATTTATGATCGAACATTTAGATACGATTTCCCTTTTTATGGGCACACATAATGAGGCCAGTTCTTACGGTCTGTTACAGTTGATGAAGAACAAGGGAATATCAAAGGATGACCCTCGCATTTGGTTTGGGCAGCTCTATGGCATGAGTGATCATATCTCGTTCAATTTAGCCGACAAGGGGTATAACGTGGCCAAATACTTGCCTTTTGGCCCAGTGCGAGATGTCATGCCATACCTAATCAGAAGAGCGGAGGAAAACACGTCGGTATCAGGTCAGACCACAAGAGAACTTTCCCTATTGAAAAAAGAACGAAAAAGAAGGAAAATTTGAATTCAGGCACTTGGTTAAATGGGTCTCCGTCCTAGTACGATAAAATAATACTAAAAATCAATATGTTGCACCAGTACTTTTTCTGGACAGTTTTCAACTTTCATTGAAGCTTCTTTTTCTTTGACCAGTCCCTCGATAATATAGGTTTTACACGGAACCGATTTTGTATCACTCTTACCGAAATCGACCTCTCCTTCATTTAAGAAATAAGCGATGTCAACAGAATCCAATTGTTTGTTTTGAAATAGTTTTTGCACCTCTTCAGAATAAGAAATAGGTTTTGATCTAATATCCTTTAATGTTCTACAATTAGGAAAGTAACAGAAATACACACCTGTCTCCTCTGATTTTTTTTTCAAGAAGATCGCTAAGAAAATTATACCGACTGATAGGCCGATCATATAGAAGCCCAAGCGTTTGAAAAATGAAGCATCAAAAAGACCCATACTAAAAAATAAGAAAGTTGATATCACTGTATTGTAAATCGAACCATTCACCAACAGATTTGTTCGTTAAAATGCCATGGTACATATACAACCCACTTCGAAGACCTTTGTCAAAACGAAGTGAATTTTCAAGTCCACCATCTTCACCTAATTTTAGAAGGTAGGGCGTAAAGATATTACTTATTGAAATCGATGCCGTTTTTGGGTATCTTGAAGGAATATTGGGTACGGCATAATGAATGACCCCAAATTTTTCAGTTGTGGGTTTTTCATGGCTCGTAATTTCACTGGTTTCGAAACATCCGCCCATATCAATACTTACATCAATGATAACCGCACCTTTTTTCATGTTTTCTACCATGGTACTCGATACGATAACGGGGGATCTATCTTTTCCTCGGGTGGCACCAATGGCAACGTCACATCGCTTTAGAGCCTTTAATAAATTTTTGGGTTGAACCGTAGAGGTGTAAATGGTTTGTGAGAGGTTGGTTTGTATGTTGCGCAATTTTGTAATCGAATTGTCGAACAATCTGATATTCGCTCCAAGGCCAATGGCCGATCGAGCTGCAAATTCCCCAACGGTACCTGCGCCTATAATAACCACTTCTATAGGAGGCACTCCACTGATATTACCGAACATGAGTCCGTTGCCATCATTTGTGGCGGCCAAAATTTCAGAAGCGATCAGCACAGAAGATATTCCCGCAATCTCACTTAATGAACGTACAACGGGGTACTTGCCATCCTCATCTCTGATATATTCAAAAGCCATGGCGGTAATTCGTTTGAGAGCGATTTCCTCAAAATACTTTTTTGATTGAGTCTTTATCTGCAAGGCCGAAATAATCGTACTCTGAGGGTTTATCAATTCAATCTCGGCAAAGGTAGGGGGAGCCACTTTTAAAATCAACGGACAAGAAAAAACCTTTTTTGTGTCTTTCGTGATTTCCGCACCTGCATTTGTGTATTCCAAGTCAGAATAAAACGCTCCCTCACCAGCACCTGCTTCGATCAATATACGATGCCCGTTTGACGTGATGGCATTCACGGCATCAGGGGTAAGGCATATACGTTTTTCTTGATATTGGTTTTCTTTGGGAACACCAATGAACAATGACCCTTTCTTTCTTAAGACTTCAAGGGTTTCTTCTTGCGGAAGCAATTGTTGCTTGCTAAAGGGAGAGGTGGGTTGGCTCATGAATTGATATTCTGGTTAATGGTTTCACCATTAATCTCAAAATTACGATTTTTAAATGAAAAGAATAAACAAGAAAAAATAGGAGGCCTTAAAAGTTTATGAAGCGGGTGTGCCCACTAACGATAACCTCGGTGTTTATAATGAAACTAGAAGTTCAGATGTAGCCAAGTTTTTAAATTATTTTGAAATTGTCTGAAAATAAACTCTAAGTTTCCGGTAGAAAACCAATGGTTCAACTTTTCAGAGAAAGACAGGTATTCGACCGTTTTGGTCTTTTCTTCGAACACCGCGTTTTTATCAAAAAGTTTATTTTTTTTGAGGGCTTCAAGCTCTGCATCCATCGCTTCTAAATCAATTCCTAGAACATGCTTGTCAAATAGTTTTAACCTGATTAAATACACGAACGGAACTATGGTCAACATAATCGGAATCATCCAATAGATTTCTACTTCGTCAAAGTATGCAGTGTCTTCAACAAAGAGAGAGACCAGTTGAAATACATACATGGCCATGGGAATAAGAATAATATGGTACCACCAATGTTTGCAAGTGAAAAACCACAAAACCAATAATGATAGCGGAATCAATTTGCCAAGATAGATCCACATGGCAAGTGAGACACTTTCTTGATATTTACTTTCGTAGGTAAACAGCCAAGTTTTAAAGATGGGCCCGTTCGGAAAGTACTCGTAAGAATAAAAGAGATACGGTGTTATTGCAATCAGTACGGCCACAACACTTCCGATCAAAATACTACGTGCTTTGATTTTTTTTGAATTCTTTTGTGTTGGTTCCGCTTTTTTCACTTTAGTGTTAAGCTCATTAAAAGATTAAATGTTGCCAAAACTCCTTTTAAAACAACTTATTTCAGTGTTTCACCCCTTTTTATATGAACTATTAAATATACAGAATTGGAATATAAGTACCAAAATGTTGTGTATCAGATAAAAAGAGTATAGGGCTTCGTTGATAACAAGGGTAAAACCATAACAAAAAAAAGGGGCAAATAGTATATTTGCCCCTTTGTAATTACTTTGTTAGGTGTAGACTATCCGTTTTTTGGTATTTTAATCTTATTGCCATCTACACTCTCTGTATTGTATAGACTATCTTCTTCTGCCGTGGTATTGGGCTCACAAGAAACCGCTAGTAAAGTTACACATGCCAATAGGCCAAACATAAACTTTTTGGTATTCGTTTTCATAAATTAATAGGATTAGGGGTTTGACAAAAATTTTAACAAAAATAGAATTTTCAATCTGATTAATTCGATTTTAAATGTTAAATGATGTATTTCAACCGAAAAAAGATTCGTTTCGTCGATGTTTTTGCAGTTCGTCGAAGATTTCACTCTGATAAAAAAATGGTGATGATGTTGTTTTTAAGTGTGCCCGATGAGTTTTTAGAATGAGATTTTTCTTGTAATAGGGTCAACGATCTCAATATGGATATCAGTAGTATTTACAGGAAGGAAAGGTTTTATTTTTTCAGGCCACTCGATGAAAATCCAAACGTCTTGAGCAAAATAATCTTCAAGACCTAGATCCAAGGCCTCACTTTCGTCATTAAGGCGATAAAAATCAAAATGGTAGCCCAAGACCCCGCCTTGCCCCAAATGATATTCGTTAACAATGCCAAAAGTCGGACTAGTCACAGTATCTGTTCCACCAAGTGCATTGACCAATGCTTTGATCAAGGTAGTCTTGCCCGATCCCATCTCGCCATAAAAGCATAGGGTTTTTGATTTTGTTTTTTGAAGAAGTTGTTTTGCGACTTCTTGAATTAGATCCTCGGTATATTTGGTTTTCATATAAAGAAGAAGGTCTATTTGGGCTCAAGTACTACAAAAGGTATAATCATCTCTTCTAACGAAACCCCACCATGTTGGTAACTATTGCGATAATAACTAACATAATGATTGTAGTTGTTAGGGTAAGCAAAGAAAAAATCGTTTTTGGCGAAAATAAAAGAACTGCTCATATTGATACTGGGTAAATGAATACTCCGCGGATCTCTTGCTTCTAAGACTTCTTTTTGTTCATAGGTCAGACTGCGACCTGTCTTGTAACGAAGGTTTAAGCTGGTTTCCTTATCTCCGATTACTTTTGAAGGTTGCTTTACGTTAATGGTGCCGTGATCTGTGGTGATAATCAATTTCATGCCCAAAGTCTGTGCTTGTTGAATGATTTCCAACAAAGGCGAGTTTTTGAACCAGCTTTGCGTAAGCGAGCGGTATGCTTTGTCATTAGAGGCCAGTTCTTTAATAACATCCATTTCGGTTTTTGAATGTGAGAGCATATCCACAAAATTATAAACGATGACCGTAAGGTCATTGTCTTTCTGGCCCTTGAAATTTTGTGACAGGTTTTTGCCTTGACGTAGGCTGGTGATCTTATGGTATTCCCATTTCAGGTCAAGTCCCAAACGCTTTAATTGCTCACCTAAAAACTTATCTTCGAACAGGTTCTTTCCTCCCTCATCAGTATCGTTTTTCCACCAATTAGGATATTTTTTTTCCATATCCAAAGGGGTTAAGCCTGAGAATATGGCGTTTCGGGCATACTGTGTTGCCGTAGGTAGAATGCTCAAATATGATTTTTCTTTGGTCTTTTTATAAAACGTATTTACGATACCCTCAAAAGCGAGCCATTGATCATACCGTAGATTATCAACGACCACCAATAGGGTAGGTGTATCTTTCAGCTCGGGCATCACCCATTCTTTGAAAAGGGTGTGCGACATGACGGGCCCGGTCATATCACTGAACCAATCTGCATAATTGTTTTCTACAAATTTTCCGAATTGGTTATTGGCCTCTATCTTTTGCGATTCAAGAATTTCGAACATACCTGAATCTTCGATTTCCTCTAATTGCATTTCCCAATAGATCAATTTTCTGTACAGGTCCGACCATTCATCATAGCTATTGGCCATAGAGAGGTCCATAGCGATTTTTCTAAATTCCTGTTGGTAATTTGACGTTGTTTTTTCAGACACCAAACGAGAATGATCCAAATTTTTCTTTAGGGAAAGTAAAATCTGATTCGGATTCACAGGTTTGATAAGATAGTCGGCTATCTTAGATCCTATAGCTTCCTCCATGATAGCTTCCTCCTCACTTTTGGTTATCATCACGACCGGAAGCGAAGAATTCAAGATCTTGATCTCGTTCAAGGTTTCTAGGCCTGAGATGCCCGGCATATTTTCATCCAAGAAAACAATATCAACTCTAGACTGTGATAGTTCATCTAAGGCTTCTTGGCCACTTTTACAAGTAATCACATCGTAATTCTTTCCTTGTAGAAAAATTATATGTGGCTTTAAAAGATCGATTTCATCATCGACCCAAAGAATCGTTATTTTGTTCATTCGGTAAATCAGATTAATGGATTGGCAAATTGATTTTCAAATAAAAATCGCTCCAATCCTGGTTTTGATATCAAAATCTGTTCGAAAATAGTATGGCGCCATTTTGATAATGATCTAACTCTTGGCTAAGATACTATTGCTTTTAATAACTTTGCAGTATTACTATCACAAAGCCACTATTTCATGAAATCAAACAAGCTAAAGATTTTCAATGATCCAATTTACGGATTTATTCGAATTCCCTCTGCGCTGATTTTCGACCTTATCGAACATCAATACTTTCAACGGTTACGGAGAATCTCTCAAATGGGCCTTTCATATTTGGTATATCCGGGGGCGCACCACACCCGATTTCACCATGCGATCGGAAGCATGTACCTCATGCAACAGGCCATAAAAGAGCTGTGTTTTAAAGGCATTGAAATAACAGAAGAAGAAGAACAGGCACTTTTGTGTGCAATTCTGCTTCATGATATCGGCCATGGCCCGTTTTCACATGCTATGGAAAACAGCATTGTTGAAGGTGTGAGCCACGAGTATATTTCGCTTTTGTTTATGGAAAACCTGAACAAAAGGTTTAACGGAAGTTTAACGGTTGCCATTCAAATTTTTAAGAGGGAGTACCCAAAAAAGTTCTTAAACCAGTTGGTGTCAAGTCAATTGGATATGGATCGAATGGACTATCTAAAACGAGATAGTTTTTATACGGGAGTTGCCGAGGGGAATATAAGCTCAGAACGCTTACTGACCATGTTGACCGTTGTCAATGGTGAACTTGTTGTAGAGGAAAAGGGAATTTATTCGGTAGAAAAATTTTTAATGGCAAGACGTTTTATGTACTGGCAGGTGTATTTGCACAAAACGGGTATTATCGCCGAGCAATTGTTGATTAGAATACTCAAACGGGCAAAAGAACTTTTAAAGAACGGCAAAGAGCTCGATTGCAAAGGTGCTTTGCTTTTTTTTATGACCAACAAGATCGATAAAGAAAATTTCAATGCAGATGTATTGGAATTCTTTGCGCAATTAGACGATGTTGATATCTTGGCGGCCATAAAGATGTGGCAGCACCATGATGATTTTGTGCTGTCTCGATTATGCCAGATGGTAATCAACAGAAAGCTTTTGAAAGTAAAACTTAAGAACAAGCCTATTGAAGCCGGCGTTTTTGAAAAACAATTTGGCCGGTTCAAAAAGGAGTATGGTATTTCAGATGAAGAAACACGGTATTTTGTTTTCACAGGTAAGATTGAAAACAGGGCATACGATGCCAATCGGCAAAATATCAATATTCTAAAAAAAGACGGTAAGATCGTCGATGTTGCAGAGGCCTCGGATCATCTAAATCTTGTGGCCCTCTCCAAAGCGGTTGTCAAATATTATATCTGCTATCCGAAAAATCCGGTTTAATACCCCTTATTGAAAGGCATGACTTTTTAGACTACTTTTCGTCAAAGGGATTGTATATTATTTTTGGTAGTATTGTATATAGTTGAAATCTATTAACTTATTTTCTTACTTTTGTGTTCATGATTTTCACAGCAGGCCAGATTGCGGACATTTTAGAGGGTGAGGTAGAAGGAAACCCTGAAATTGCCGTTCATAAACTAGCCAAGATCGAGGAGGGCGAAAAGGGATCTTTGACCTTTTTGGCAAATCCTAAGTACACACCTTTTATATACACTACCAAGGCGTCGGTCACTATTGTGAACAAAGATTTTGTTCCTGAACAGAATTTGGTCACCACACTTATCAAAGTAGATGATGCCTACGAATCGTTTTCAAAATTATTGGAATATTACGATGGGGCGAAAAATACGAAGACAGGTCTAGAGAAGCCAGTTTTTTTGTCGGAAAGTGCTTCTTATGGCGATAACCTTTATCTAGGGGCTTTTTCATATGTGGGCATGAATGTCAAAATGGGCGATGATGTCAAAATCTATCCCAATGTATACATTGGTGATAACGTGATCATCGGCAATAATGTAATGGTATTCTCAGGAGCAAAGATTTATTCAGAAACCCAAATAGGCGATAATTGCGTAATACATAGTGGAGCGATTATAGGGTCTGATGGTTTCGGATTTGCCCCGAATAAAGAAGGTGTTTTCAGTAAGATTCCACAAACAGGAAACGTAATTTTAGAAAATGATGTGGATGTAGGTGCAGGAACCACGATCGATAGGGCCACAATGGGGTCTACCATTCTAAGAAAGGGAGTGAAGCTGGATAACCAAATACAGATTGCACATAATGTTGAAATTGGCGAACATACGGTGATTGCCGCACAAACAGGAGTGGCAGGCTCTACTAAAATCGGAAAACGATGTATGATCGGTGGTCAAGTAGGTATTGTCGGCCATATAGTTATTGGCGATAACGTTCGCATACAGGCACAATCAGGTATTGGTAGAAACGTGAAAGACAATGAAATTCTTCAAGGCTCGCCTGCCTTGAATTACGGTGACTACAATAAGTCGTATGTACACTTTAAAAACTTACCAACCATAGTAAACCGAATTAACGAACTAGATAAAAAAACAACTAGTGACTACAACGAATAAGAAGCAAAGAACCATCGCAAAAGAGGTGATCTTAAAAGGTGTCGGTCTTCATACCGGCAAAGACGTAACTATGAAATTCGTACCTGCCCCTGCAAATCATGGGTATGCATTCAAAAGAATGGATTTAGAAGGACAACCTATTATTGAGGCTGATGCCAATTATGTGGTCAATACCCAACGAGGCACGAATCTCGAGAAAAACGAAGTAAAGATTCAGACCTCTGAGCATGTTCTTGCGGCCTTGGTAGGTATGGAAATCGATAATGTGCTCATAGAACTTGATGCGTCAGAACCTCCAATTATGGATGGCTCGTCAAAATACTTTGTTGAAGCCATTGATATTGTTGGTGTTAAAGAACAAGATGCCGATAGAAGGGAATATGTGGTCAAAGAAGTCATATCATATAAAGATCCGACTACAGGAAGTGAAATCACGGTTATTCCCGCAGATTCGTATCAGGTAACTACCATGGTCGATTTTGGCACCAAAGTATTGGGTACCCAAAATGCCACTTTAGAGAACTTATCTGATTTTAAGACTGAAATAGCCGATGCACGAACCTTTAGTTTTTTGCACGAATTGGAAATGCTATTGGAAAACGGACTGATAAAGGGAGGTGACCTGAACAATGCCATTGTATATGTTGACAAAGAGATTTCTGAATCAACAATGAGGAGGCTTGAAAAAGCATTCGACAAGAAAAAACTCACCGTAAAACCAAACGGAATTTTGGATAACCTAACACTTCACCAGCCTAATGAAGCAGCACGCCACAAGTTGTTGGACGTTATTGGCGATTTGGCCTTAGCGGGTACTAGAATTAGAGGAAAGGTGATTGCAAACAAACCCGGGCACCTAGTCAATACCCAGTTTGCAAAAAAACTATCCAAGATCATAAAAGAGGAAAAACGTAATAAGGTACCAAAATTTGACATGAGCAAACCCCCATTGATGGATGTTAACCAAATAATGGATATGTTACCACATAGGCCTCCGTTCCTGTTCATTGATAAAATTATAGAACTCTCTGAGACCCACGTAGTTGGTATGAAAAATGTAACCATGAACGAGCCGTTTTTCGTTGGGCATTTTCCGGGAGCACCAGTAATGCCAGGAGTCTTGCAAATAGAGGCCATGGCGCAAACAGGTGGTATTCTTGTATTGAGCACTGTACCCGACCCTGAAAACTACCTTACGCTCTTTATGAAAATCGACAATGTAAAATTCAGGCGAAATGTAGTGCCCGGTGATACTTTGATTTTTCATTGTAGTTTGATATCTCCCATCAGAAGGGGTATCTGTCATATGCAAGCCTACGCCTATGCCAATGATAAACTGGTCACTGAAGCAGAATTGATGGCCCAAATAGTAAAAAGAACATAAGATGAATCAACCCCTTGCCTATATACATCCTGGAGCTAAAATTGCAAAAAACGTTGTGGTCGAGCCATTTGCGACGATACACAATGACGTTAAGATAGGAGACGGTACATGGATCGGTTCGAACGTAACCATAATGGAAGGGGCAAGAATAGGAAAAAATTGCAATATTTTTCCCGGTGCTGTAATTTCAGCTCCACCTCAAGACTTAAAATATAATGATGAGGAAACGACTGTAACCATCGGTAACAATACAACAATTAGAGAATGTGCCACCATTCACAAAGGCACTGCTGATAGAATGAAAACGGTTATCGGTAAAAATTGCTTGATAATGGCATACTGCCATGTGGCCCACGATTGTTTGGTGGGTGACAATTGTATATTCTCAAACAATTCAACCTTGGCAGGACACGTAACAGTTGGCGACAATGTAATTCTTGCGGGTTTGGTGGCCGTACATCAATTTGTATCCGTTGGGCAACACGCTTTTGTAACTGGGGGGTCTTTGGTTCGTAAAGACGTTCCTCCCTATGTAAAAGCTGCAAGAGAACCACTTTCCTATGTAGGTATTAATTCTGTAGGACTACGGAGACGAGGGTTCAAGTCTGAAAAAATAAGTGAGATACAGAGCATTTACCGTATTTTATACCAGAAGAATTATAATAATACCCAAGCCGTTCGTATTATTGAGGCCGAAATGGAAGCAACACCTGAAAGGGATGAGATTTTACAATTTATACGAGATTCACAAAGGGGAATCATGAAAGGATATTTTAGCAACAGTTAAAACTAATTATGGCATCAACATCAGATATAAGAAAGGGATTGTGCATTCGATACAACCACGATATTTTTAAGATTATTGAGTTTTTGCACGTAAAACCGGGTAAAGGCCCTGCTTTTGTACGAACAAAGTTAAAAAGTGTTACGACCGGCAAAGTTATAGACAACACCTTTTCCTCAGGTCATAAAATCGAAGATGTACGTGTAGAAACCCGTTCATATCAGTTTCTTTATGCAGAAGGAGATACCTTTCATTTTATGAATACCCAAGATTATAATCAGATTACGCTTGAAAAAAGCAGCTTAGATGCCCCTGGTTTGTTAAAAGAAGGTGAAGTAGTAACAATTCTTTTCAATACAGAAGATAGCATGCCCTTATCGGTAGATATGCCCGCAAGCGTAGTCTTAGAAGTCACATATACCGAACCCGGTGTAAAAGGCAATACAGCCACTAATGCCACAAAACCTGCCAAGGTCGAGACAGGGGCAGAGGTGAACGTACCCTTATTCATCAACGAGGGCGATAAAATCAAAGTTGATACTGAAAAAGGCGCTTATATGGAGCGCGTAAAAGAATAAGCCTGCTGTGTCAAGTAAAATGAATTCATGAAATTCCCTAAATCGTATTCGTTAAAACAAATTGCGGCCATTCTCGGTTGTGAATATGTAGGTGCCGATGATTTTCAGGTTACGGGCATGAACGAAATTCATGTAGTGGGCGAAGGCGATATCGTTTTTGTAGATCACCCCAAGTATTTTGACAAGGCGTTGGGCAGTAAAGCTTCCGTGATTTTAATCAATAAACAGGTGGATTGTCCTGACGGAAAAGCCCTGTTGATTTCTGATGACCCCTTTCGAGATTTCAATGTACTGACCAATTTTTTTAGACCTTTTGAGAAATCAAATGATTTAATTTCCACTTCAGCTAAAATAGGTCAAAATACTGTAATACAGCCAAATGTGTATATAGGAAATAATGTGGTAATCGGTAAAGACTGCCTTATTCACCCCAACGTTTCCATTTACGATAATTGTATAATTGGCAACCATGTCACTATTCACGCAGGTTCGGTTTTAGGATCCGATGCGTTTTATTACAAGAACAGGCCCGAAGGCTTTGATAAATTGATCTCAGGTGGGCGTGTGGTACTTGAAGATTATGTTGAAATAGGGGCTTTGTGCACGATCGATAAAGGAGTTACAGGTGATACGACCATTCAAAAAGATACCAAGTTAGATAATCAGGTACATGTGGGGCATGATACCGTT
>CAZEUV010000031.1:0-27221 GCA_964515285.1 uncultured Maribacter sp.
CTAACGACTGGTGGCTTCATATCTGTACTGCTACAAAAAGACTGATCCGTGAAAACAATATCGACTCCAATGATATCACTGGAATAGGAATTTCATATCAAATGCACGGCTTGGTGGTGGTTGATAAAAATGGGAATCCGTTGCGAGATTCAATTATCTGGTGTGATAGTAGGGCAGTTGAAATTGGCCAAAAAGCCTTCAATGACCTAGGAAAAGAAAAATGTACTTCTCAATTATTGAACTCTCCGGCCAACTTTACAGCTTCAAAATTGAAATGGGTAAAAGACAACGAACCTGAAACCTATAAGAACATCCAAAAATTTATGCTGCCGGGCGATTACATCGCATACAAACTAAGTGATACCATTTGCACTACAATATCCGGACTTTCTGAAGGTGTTTTTTGGAATTTCAAAGAACATAAAGTCGCTGATTTGGTACTGGAGTACTATGGTTTAGATAAAGGTATGATTCCAACAATCGTGGACACCTTCTCGGTTCAAGGAAAAGTATCTCAAAAAGGAGCACAGGAATCTGGATTGGCGAAAGGAACACCTATTTTGTACCGTGCAGGTGACCAACCCAATAACGCCCTCTCGCTCAATGTCTTCAACCCTGGGGAAGTTGCCGCAACAGGTGGTACCTCGGGCGTTGTTTATGCCGTTACCGATACTCTTTCGGTCAAAGAAAGTTCGAGAGTGAATAATTTTGCACATGTAAATTATACGAGCTCCCATCAAAGAATCGGAAAATTACTTTGTATTAATGGAGCCGGCATTCAATACAGGTGGCTGTTGAATAATCTTGACATATCATCCTATGAAGAAATGAACGAGTTGGCAGCATCTATTCCCATAGGTTCAAACGGCTTGTACGTTCATCCCTTTGGCAATGGCGCAGAACGCATGCTCTACAATAAGAACATAGGCACACAAATTGGAAATTTGAACCTGAACATCCATACCAAAGCACATTTATGCAGGGCATCTCTAGAGGGTATTGCCTTCTCTTTTGTCTATGGCATGGAAATCATGAAATCTGATGGTATCAAACCCAAAGTAATACGTGCAGGAAATGACAACCTTTTTCGTTCTGCTATTTTCTCGACTACGGTAGCAACGCTTATTGGGCAAGAGATAGAAATTTATGATACTACTGGAGCCATTGGTGCAGCAAGGGCATGTGAACTTCACAAAGGTGATTTTGATACTTTTGGAAAACAGATTATGGACAATGATTATATCATGAGTTTCAAACCCTCTCAGAATAAAAAAGAATACGAACGAGCATACGACCATTGGAAAAAAGGATTGGAAGTACTATTGTCCTCCCCTAGCCCCTCCGCAGGAGGGGGATAGATTGAACAGATTGCTTCGTTCCTCACAATGGCGAATACATTCAATAATTAATGACACAAGACCTAGCAGGTTTTAAAAACCTGCTAGGTCTGAAATAAATCAGCAATCCATTAACGTATTAACTTAATAACCGTATCATGGCACTACTAGGAAACAAAGAATATTTTAAAGGAATAGGAGAAATAAAATTTGAGGGAAAGGGTTCTGATAATCCGTTCGCCTTTAAATACTATAATCCAGATCAAGTGGTAGCCGGTAAGACCATGCGCGAACATTTTAAATTTGCTATAGCTTACTGGCATACCTTCTGTGGACAAGGTTCTGATCCGTTTGGCCCTGGCACTCAAAATTTTGCATGGGACCAACCTGTAGATGTTCTTGATGCGGCCAAAGCCAAAGCAGATGCCGCCTTTGAATTCATCACCAAAATGGGGTTCGATTATTTCTGTTTCCATGATTTTGATCTAATACAGGAAGCATCTACCTTTTCCGAATCAGAAAAAAGATTAGCAACCATTGTTGACTATATCAAAGAAAAAAAAGATACTTCAGGCGTTAAACTCTTATGGGGTACGGCCAATTGTTTTTCCAACCCAAGGTATATGAACGGTGCCGCTACCAACCCTGACTTTAAAGTTCTGGCAAGAGCCGGTGCTCAGGTAAAGTTGGCATTAGATGCTACCATAGAACTCGATGGCGAAAACTATGTGTTCTGGGGAGGGCGTGAAGGCTATATGTCGCTCTTGAACACGAATACAAAACGTGAACTGGATCATATGGGACGTTTCTTGGGTATGGCAAGAGACTATGCGCGCAACCAAGGATTTAAAGGCACTTTCTTTATAGAGCCCAAACCTATGGAGCCAATGAAGCACCAATATGATTATGATACAGCAACCGTAATCGGATTTTTGCATCAATATGGATTACAAGATGATTTTAAGTTGAACATTGAAGTAAACCACGCCACGCTGGCCGGTCATACCATGCAGCATGAACTCGAAATGGCAGCGACCCATGGCATGTTGGGAAGCATTGATGCCAATCGTGGCGATTATCAGAATGGATGGGATACGGATCAGTTTCCCAATAACATCACTGAAGTCACCGAGGCCATGTTAGTCTTCTTAAAGGCCGGTGGCCTACAAGGTGGCGGTATTAATTTTGATGCCAAGATCAGAAGAAACTCTACGGACATCGATGATATTTTCCATGCCCATATTGGCGGAGCCGATACCTTTGCCCGAGCGCTATTGGTAGCAGACAAGATCATTTCTTTTTCACAATACGATTCTCTTCGCACCCAACGCTACAGTTCTTTCGATTCAGAAAAAGGCAAGGATTTTGAGGATGGAAAATTGGATTTTAAAGATCTATATGAAATCGCCAAAGACAATGGAGAATTAGATTTGCATAGTGGAAAACAAGAATTGTTTGAGAACATTGTTAATCAGTACATATAATTCAGTAATTCAAAACGATATATGGCCAACTCCATTTTCATGAAAAGCAAGTTTCGCATAGTTCTGTTAAAAAACCCAATGAACGCAAAGAAAATGAACATTTCAATTGTTTTTCTACCCAAAACAGTTAATTTGGCGATACAATAAAACAGTATTATTAATAAATAACCAACTATTTATGACCACAGGATTCGGTTTTTGGGATTACGCAATTTTCGTATCATACGCCTTACTGATTTTATGCGTAGGCCTATGGATGTCACGCGACAAAAAAGGACACCAAAAAAATGCTGAAGATTATTTTCTTGCCAGTAAATCACTTCCTTGGTGGGCAGTTGGGGCATCTTTGATCGCTGCGAATATTTCGGCAGAACAATTTATAGGAATGTCGGGGTCGGGCTTTGCCTCAGGCTTGGCGATAGCCTCGTATGAATGGATGGCAGCACTGACGCTACTCATAGTCGGAAAATATTTTCTGCCCATTTTTATCGAAAAAGGACTTTATACGATTCCTGAGTTTGTGGAAAAAAGATTCTCGACCAACCTAAAAACCATTTTAGCGGTGTTTTGGATCGGTCTGTATGTATTTGTCAATCTTGCATCGGTATTATATCTTGGATCGCTGGCCTTAGAGACCATTATGGGTGTACCCATGCTTTATGGTGTTATTGGCTTAGCCCTGTTTGCAGCGGCTTACTCGTTGTATGGGGGGCTTTCAGCAGTTGCTTGGACCGATGTAATTCAAGTAGTCTTCTTGATTTTTGGGGGTTTGGTCACCACTTATTTGGCATTAAACACGGTTTCTGGAGGAGAAGGAATGATTTCAGGACTCAAAACCATTTATGAAGCGGCTCCCGATCGGTTTGCGATGATTTTAGACGAATCGAATCCGGAGTATAAGAATTTACCCGGTATCGCCGTATTAGTTGGTGGTATGTGGGTAGCAAACCTTTATTATTGGGGTTTTAACCAATATATCATACAAAGAACCTTGGCGGCAAAATCATTGAAGGAAGCTCAAAAAGGTATTTTAATGGCCGCAGGTTTGAAGTTGATTATTCCGTTAATTGTCGTTATTCCTGGTATTGCAGCCTATGTCATGGTAAACGATCCCGAAATTTTAGCAAGATTGGGTGATGCTGGTCTACAAAACATTCCTACCCCAGATCAAGCCGATAAAGCGTATCCTTGGCTGTTACAATTTTTACCTACAGGCTTAAAAGGGGTTGCTTTTGCCGCCTTGGCCGCAGCCATAGTATCTTCATTGGCGTCGATGTTGAACTCGACCTCCACGATTTTCACCATGGATATTTACAGACAGTACATCAATAAAAACGCAAGTGATAAAAGTACGGTGAACATGGGAAGAATATCTGCCGCAGTGGCTCTTCTTATCGCTTGTATCATGGCTCCCCTATTAGGTGGTATCGATCAGGCCTTTCAGTTTATTCAAGAATATACCGGTGTTGTGAGTCCGGGAATTTTAGCGGTATTCATATTGGGGTTATTTTGGAAAAAAACCACCAACAAGGCTGCCATTGTTGGAGCTTTGACCTCTATTCCTATCGCAATGTATTTCAAGATCGCACCTAAAGGGTGGTCTACTAGCTCGATTTTTGTAGATATTCCTTTTATGGATCAAATGGGGTATACGGCAATACTTACAATGCTCGTTATTATTGCGGTCAGCTTACTTCAAAATAAAGGGGAAGAAGATGAAAAAGGCATTGCTATTTCGAAAAACACTTTTAAAACCGGGCCAATATTCAACATAGGGGCTTTTGCCGTAATGATAGTGCTTGTTGCCCTCTATGCCATTTTTTGGAGCTAGACGAAGAATTAAGCCGTTTTGAATACTTGGAAAAAGTGATTTTCTAAATTTTAAATTTAACCTGTTTTTAGGTCTACCACACTTTATTCTTGCGCAAAGATTACTTATCTTGCTATAGTTATTAGGGTCGTTTTTTAAGTTCGATTCCTGATAAAAAAACGCACTTTCATTCACACAAAATTCAAATTATAATTGGTGTGTCCAAAACATTTTTAGAGGGGGAAACATGATGATGTATAGAATAGAAAAAATAGCGTTTTCACTACTGCTAGTACTCTTGGTCAACTGCACTTCCGAAAAGGAAAAAATCAACAAAAACAAAGATAGTGTAGAAACACTCTTCTCTCTCCTCCCATCGGAAAAAACAGGTATTGACTTTGTTAATAGTATTGAGAACCAAAAGAATTTCAATATTTTCAAATACCGTAATTTTTACAATGGCGGTGGTGTTGCTATAGGCGATATAAACAACGATGGTTTGCCTGACATTTATTTAACGGGTAATATGGTGCCCAACAAATTATATCTCAACAAAGGAAATCTGACTTTTGAAGACATATCAGAAACCGCAGGAGTAGAGGGCAACAAACCTTGGTCCACCGGGGTCAATATGGTCGACATCAATGCAGATGGCCTATTGGATATTTATGTGAGCAATGCTGGTAATATGAAAGGCGACAATCATGATAACAACCTGTATATCAACAACGGTGATCTTACATTTACAGAAAAGGCCAAAGAGTACAATTTGGCAAAAACAGGGTTCTCAACACATGCTACATTCTTCGATTATGACAAAGACGGAGATTTAGATGCCTATATTCTCAACAATAGCAATATTCCCGTAAGCAGTTTGGGCTATGCTGAACAACGTGGTGTCAGAGCGCAAGATTGGGAAGGAGTACCCGATATTTTTAAAGGTGTAGGTGATATGCTGTTAAGAAATGATGATGGCAAATTTGTTGATGTTAGTGAAAAATCGGGAATTTATGGTAGTCTCATTGGTTTTGGCCTGGGGGTCATGGTCACCGATATCAACAAAGACCTTTATCCTGATTTATATGTATCCAACGATTTTTATGAAAGAGATTATTTATACATAAATAACCAAGATGGTACGTTTAAAGAGGACATTAAAAACTGGACATCCCACTTATCACTCTCTGCCATGGGAATAGATATCGCTGACATCAATAATGATGGCAATGCAGATATTTTCATTACTGATATGCTGCCTGAGGCCGACCAACGTGTCAAATCGGTTATGGAATTTGAAGGCTATGACATTTTTAAACTTAAACAGAACAAAGATTTCTATCAGCAATATATTCAAAACACCCTACAACTGAATAACGGCAATGGCTCCTTCTCTGAAATTGCATATTTCAGTGGTGTAGATGCTACAGATTGGAGCTGGGCCGGCTTGCTGGTCGATATGGACAATGATGGTTTTAAGGATATTTACATCACTAACGGAATAAACCATGATCTCACAGATCTTGATTTTGTTGACTTCTTTGCCAATGAAATCATTCAGAAAATGGCATTGACAGGCAAAAAGCAGTCCATAGATTCCATAATAAATAAAATGCCCATTAGACCACAGCCCAATTATGCATATAAAAATAATGGTGATCTCACTTTTTCAAATGCCAATGCAGATTGGGGTTTTGAAATTGCAAGTATGTCAAATGGTGCTGCCTATGGGGATCTCGATAATGATGGCGACCTTGACATTGTCGTGAACAATGTAAATATGCAGGCCTTCGTTTATGAGAACAAAACTGACAAACTCACCGATAACAATTACCTAAAACTAACATTTCAAGGCGATGATAAGAATAGGTTCGCCATCGGTTCAACCGTAATGATCTATTATGACGATACCGTTATTCTGCAAGAATTAATGCCATCTAGAGGATTTCAATCTTCTGTCGATTATACCATGACCATTGGCTTGGGCACTAGAAAACACATTGACTCCATTCGCGTAATATGGCCCGATGATCGCACCCAAAAATTAATCGACGTAAAGACCAATCAAACGCTCAAATTAAAATACGAAAAAACGCTTAGCTCATACATACCTCCAAAGAAATCAAAGATCAAACCACTTATACGTGAATTGAAAAACAGCATCTTAGTTGCCCATAAAGAGAACAACTATAATGATTTTGACCATGAAGGCCTTATTTATAAATTACTCTCGCAAGAAGGTCCGGCTTTGGCAGTTGCAGACATTGACGGTGACGGGAATGAAGATATTTTCATTGGTGGGGCAAAAGGTTTTCAAGGCGCAATTTACAAACATAGTGGCAACGGTAAATTGAAGTCCATTTCGCAAAGCGTTCTAGAATCAGATGCCTATTTTGAAGACACGGCAGCTGCATTTTTTGATGTGGATGGAGATGCAGATATGGATCTTATCATTGGGTCGGGCGGTAATCAAGTCGGCGATGAACAAAATTACCGTTGCAGATTATACCTAAATAACGGTAAGGGTGTTTTCAGCAAATCAAAAGAACAGCTACCCACTACCTTTAAGAATATTTCGACTATTGCCCCCTATGATTTTGATGCCGACGGAGATATTGATGTCTTTGTGGGATCTAGAAGTGTTGTTGGCACCTACGGTATTGACCCGAACCACCTGTTTATGGTCAACAACGGAGATGGAACATTTCAAGATGCTACCGAAAGGGTTATCTATGACATAAAAGATGCTGGAATGATCACCAATGCCCTCTGGTCGGATATAGATGGTGATACCAAAAAAGACCTGGTCACCGTTTCTGAGTGGGGTACCGTCAATATTTATAAAAACTCTGGAAGACGTTTGGTCAAAATACCTACTTCTTTAGATAGCCTACATGGATGGTGGAACGCTGTAGAGTCGGCTGACCTCGACAATGATGGTGACATGGATCTTATTCTCGGCAATCAAGGAAGCAACCTACATTACAAACCTACTGCTGAAAATCCAATGAAAATGTGGATCAATGACTTTGATGACAATGGCACCATAGAGCAGATTGTAACGCAAAGCCAAGAAGGCAAAGATTATCCTTTACATCAAAAAAAGGAGATGACCGGGCAGATAACCGCCTTGAAAAAACAGAATATCAAGGCATCGGTCTACGCAAAAAAAACAATCGGCGAATTGTTTTCCCAAGAAGTTTTTGAAAATTCGATCATGAAAAAAGCCGATATCCCAGAATCGGTTATTGCGGTAAATGAAGGAGATGGAAAATTCACCATAAAAAAATTGCCAAACAGGGTTCAATTATCATGTGTTTGTGGCATTACTTGTGCTGATGTGAACAATGACGGTAATTTGGATCTTATTATGGGCGGCAATAATTTTGAGTTCAAACCCCAGTATTCGCGTTTAGATGCCAACTATGGCAATGTGCTATTAGGAGATGGTAAAATGGGGTTCAAATGGCAAGATTATGTAACTAGCGGATTTTATGTCAGAGATGAAATAAAACATTTAAAACAGTTCAAGGACGATACCGGTAAAACATTTATGATTACCGCCATAAATGACAATAAACCTAAGATATTTGTACTCCATGAATAAAAATGTCATTTATGGCTTGGCTTTTGCCGTTCTCACAAGTTGCGGAGACAAAGAGGGAGAATTGTTTAAAAACCCGCAACCATCTGAAACGGGAATCACCTTTACAAATACCCTAACTGAGACCGAAGATTTAAATATTCTTGACTACCTCTATTTCTACAACGGAGGAGGAGTGGCCGTAGGCGATATTAATGGTGATGATCTACCTGACATTTTTTTTTCAGGAAATCAGGTAAAAAACAAAATGTACCTCAACAAAGGAAATCTCAAATTTGAGGATATCACTCAAAAAGCAGGGGTAGCGGGCAATAGCACCTGGAATACAGGAGCTGTTATGGGCGACGTAAATGGCGATGGATTATTGGACATCTACGTTTGTGCAGTTGTAGGTATTAACGGTTTTAATGGTCACAATGAGCTTTACATCAATAATGGGGATGCCACTTTTACCGAAAGTGCAGCCAAATATAATCTTGATTTCGATTCCTACAGTTCTGTTGCGGCTTTTTTGGATTTTGACTTAGATGGTGATTTGGATATATACTTATTGAATCATGCAGTACACACCCAAGAATCATACGGAAAAGCAGATACCCGAAGAAAAAGAAATTACGAAACAGGCGATAAATTGCTCAGAAACGACAAAGGAAAATTTACAGATGTTAGTGAGGAAGCTGGTATTTACGGCGGAGTAAATGGCTATGGCCTAGGAGTTTCCATTTCTGATTTCAATCAAGACGGGTATCCTGATATCTATGTCGGTAATGATTTTCATGAGGATGATTATTACTATTTGAACAATGGTAACGGAACCTTTACAGAATGCCTGAAACAGTATTTTGGTCATACAACGCGTTTCTCTATGGGTAATGATGTAGCAGATATCAACCACGATGGTTGGCCCGACATTATTTCTTTGGATATGCTACCAGAGGATGAAAAAGTACTTAAATCATCTGAAGGTGCAGACAATGTACAAACACAAAAACTACGTACCGAACGCTTTGGGTACCACTACCAATTTGCAAGAAATATGTTGTTTTTAAATCGCCCTGGAACCAGCTACTCAGAAACTGCCCTACTTAGTGGAATCTCAGCTACAGATTGGAGCTGGAGTGCTCTTTTTGGTGATTATAACCAAGACGGAGAGCAGGATATATTTATTTCAAACGGTATTCCCAAACGCCCTAACGATCTTGATTATATCAATTTTGTTTCAGACGAACAGATCAAGAAAAAAATCAATAATACCAAATTGGTAGACAAACAAGCATTGGCCATGATGCCTTCAGGTGCAGTCCATAATTATATTTTCAAAGGTACTGACAACCTCCTTTTTGAGGATAAATCAGATAGTTGGATTGTTAATGACACCGTTATTTCTGGAGCCACTGCCATGGCAGATTTAGATGGGGACGGTGATTTAGATCTTATAACCAATAATGGCAACAAACCTGCATCATTGTATATCAACAAAACCAATGACCAAGCTAATTATCTAAGACTGAAGTTCAAGTATCACAGTCCCAACCACTTTGGTATAGGTACAAAAATCTATTCTTACCATAAAGGAAAATTACAGTACAAAGAACTATATACGGTTCGGGGGTTCCAAGCATCTTCAGAACCGGTAATACATTTTGGCTATAAAGAAGCAACGCAAGTCGACTCGTTAAAGATTGTGTGGCCCGACCGTACTTTTCAAATCTTAAAGAATATCGCTGTAAATCAAACTATGGTTATTGCCCCAAAAAACACCAAGCCATTTGACTATGAATCGCTCCAACCAAAAAAACTGCCGATTTTCAAAAAGGTAGAGAACAATTTAGGAATAGATTTCACCCACGTAGAAGACAATTATCTAGATTTCAACAGACAACATTTAATTCCATATCAAATAGCCGATCGTGGTCCTGCAACGGTCATAGGCGACCTTAACAACGATGGAAAAACGGATATCTTTTTCGGAGGCTCAAAATTCAATCCATCAAAAATATATCTGCAGACCGACACCACGTATATAGAAAAAATAATCAAAGAAATCTTTAAAGATTCTATTACTGAAGATGTTACGGGCGTTATAGCCGACTTTAACGGTGATGGCAAAAACGATTTGTTCATTGGTACGGGCGGAGCAGATTTTTACAACGAAATGACGCCCTTATTAGACTATTATTACGTTCAAAAAGACACACTCTTTAAAAAATCTCAACTTCCCGATTATTTTGAAAATGCTTCTGTAATAAAGGCACATGACTATGATGTTGATGGCGATCTTGACCTTTTTGTCGGTAACCAAATGGTCTCCAATGATTTTGGCAAAATTCCAAATTCTTATCTTTTGAACAACAATATGGGTAGTTTTTCCTTGGTCGAAAATAAAGCACTTCAGAACGCTGGTATGATAACCGATGCCATTTGGCACGATTTTGACGATGATGGCATCAAAGACCTAATTGTAGTAGGTGAATGGATGTCTCCTAGGTTTTTTAAAAACAACAACGGTAAACTTTCAGAAACCAACCCCCTTGACAACGAACTTAACGGACTCTGGCAAAGTATAATTCCTTTTGATATAGACAAAGATGGCGATATGGACTATCTATTGGGAAATTGGGGAACGAACAATAAGTTTCGTGCCTCAAAAAAAACACCCCTGAAAATGTACTATGGCGACTTTGATAAAAACGGAAGCACCGAAACCATTGTTGCCATCAATAAAAATGGGCAATACTACCCAATAGAAGATATAGAAAGCATAGCGACTCAAATGGTAAGTCTTCGAAAAAAATTTACAACCTACAAAGAATTCGCAGGCAAACCCATAGGTCAGATTCTAGATAAAAAATCATTGGAAAAAGCAATTGTTTTTGAAATCAATGAACTGCGTTCAGGGTATCTTGAAAACAATAAGGGCAGGTATACTTTTGTTTCGTTCCAAACTGAACTTCAAGTGTCACCCATTACCGCATTTCTTTCATGTGATTTTGATAATGACGGAAAAGAAGAAGTGTTGACCGTGGGAAATTATTTTGGGGTAAAACCCTATCACGGTAGGTTCGGATCCTTTACAGGAGCTATGATAAAAGATAAAAATAATGTAATTTTAGGTCATGAAATAGGCTTGGATCTCGCCCAAAGATCGGCTCGAGATCTTAACATTATTAAGCTTGACAACCAACCATATTTATTAGTGACTTTCAATAATGAAAAAGTCCAAGTGTATAAATTGATAAATAAAATTGAAGAATGATGAAGAAATTAGGAATAGTACTGATAAGTGTTGCGCTTTTTTCCTGCAACAAAAAAGCGGAACCCATAGTCGTTTCCCCAGATGCCCTTCACGCATCGATAGATAAGGTTATCGAAATTATGATCCACGATATTTTCTCGCCTCCGGTCGCAAGTAGGATTTTTGCATATCCAAATATAGCAGCATACGAGATTATCGCCCAGTCAAATGAAACATACAGCTCTTTGAGCGGACAAGTAAGGGATTTACAAGCCATACCCCAATTAGATGCATCTAAGGGCATCAACCCGCAATTGGCAGCATTGATTGCGCATATAGAGGTCAGTAAACAACTCATTTTTTCAGAAGACAAACTTGAAAGGCTACGAGATAGCCTGTATACCCAATGGAAGAATACGAATGAAGTGGAGTTCGAAGCATCTAAAACCTATGGTCTTGAGGTTGCCGAACATATTTCTGAATGGATGTCGAAAGACAACTACAATCAAACCCGTACCATGCCCAAATTCACCGTCGATATCGATAACCCATCTAGATGGCAGCCAACTCCGCCGGCCTACATGGATGGAATCGAACCTCACTGGAACAAAATACGCCCCTTTGTTATTGATTCTGCCAATCAATTTGTGCCAAAACCTCCACCACCGTTTTCCATGGAAAAAGAAAGTGAATTCTATAAGGAGCTAAAAGAGGTTTACGATATAAGTTTGGAGATTACCAAAAAAGGCGATGCATCAGAAGAAATAGCTATCGCCCAATTCTGGGATTGCAACCCCTATGTTTCTGTCACCAGAGGCCATTTAATGTTTGCCACCAAAAAAATATCCCCGGGCGCCCATTGGATTGGAATCACAAAGATCGCTGCCAAAAAAACCAATAATGATTTTGACCAAACGGTCTATGCCTACACCAAAACGGCCATTGCTATTGCAGATGCCTTTATCAGTTGTTGGGACGAGAAATACCGCAGCAACCTTATACGCCCTGAAACCTTGATCAATGAGCATATCGATGAAAATTGGAAGCCCGTTCTGCAAACTCCCCCGTTTCCCGAATACACAAGTGGGCATAGTGTAGTTTCAGGAGCTGCCGCCACAGCACTCACCAATATTTTTGGAGATGATTTTGCATTCGATGATGACACAGAAGTTGCCTATGGGCTTCCCGTTCGCAGTTTTACCTCTTTCGACAAGGCAGCTGATGAAGCCGCAATCAGTAGAATGTACGGCGGAATACACTACCGTGCCGCTGTTGAAATCGGTGTTGAACAAGGCAGAGACTTAGGGAGATTCGTAATCGAAAATTTAAAAATGGGCGTAAATGCCCGTATGGCGCATAACTAATTCTATGAAGAAGAAAATTATTATTTTCATAGGGATTATCCTATTTGGGGGTCTTATATGGTATTTGTTCCTAAAACCATACGACTACTTGATCACCTTCAAAGCCAAAACGTTTCCTGGCACTATCAACCAAACTATAAAAATATGGAATTCAACTATACCAGATTCTAAAATTCTCGGTCAAGAGGGCATTTTAGCACTGACCCAACAACTACATTTCGGTGATTCAACACATATTTACGATTGGAAAATAACAGCGGTAAACGACTCGCTTTCCAAGGTAAAAGTCTACGTGAAAGATTTGGATCATAGTTTAATGAACAAAGTTTCGATTCCCTTTTCCGATACGGATTTTGAGAAACGGAGCCGTAAAACTTTGACCGACTTCAATAAAAAATTAAATGAGCATATTGAAAGTTTTAAAGTTAAGATAGTTGGAAAGGAAGAAATAAAATCTACCTTTTGTGCTTGCACTACGGTACATTCAACACAATTTGGAAAAGCTAGGGGAATGATGAACGGGTATCCGCTATTGAGCACTTTTCTTGTTGAAAACAAGGTTGAATTGAATGGCTTGCCCTTTTTAGAGCTCACACAATGGCACAAAAAAACCGATAGTATTCAATTTGAATTCTGCTTTCCTATTTTGAAGCCTGAAAACCTACCCCAGCACAAAGACCTACACTACAAGCAGTTTACTTCAAAAAAGGCTATCAAAGCGATTTACAATGGTAATTATATAACGTCTGACAGGGCGTGGTACGCACTAGAAAGCTATGCAAAGAAAAACAAGCTCGAAATCACCAGGCTTCCCATTGAAATATTTCACAACAACCCAAACATGGGCGGTGACGAACTAAACTGGAAAGCCGAAATATATATGCCCTTGAAAGAAACCATCGATGACTAAGTTTCACTTTATTCTTTTGTCGCTGCTCTTTAGCTGCTGTGCCAACCATGGCCAGCTTACTTTTATTACCGAGTTACCACATAAATTAAATGAGAATTCAGGAATAATCCACTTTCAAGACTCAAAAGCCTGGTTCGTAGAAGACAATGGCAATGGTCATAACCTATATGAGGTAGATTTCAAAGGCAATCTTTTACGTGAACTTAAGGTGAAAAATGCCAAAAACCATGATTGGGAAGATCTTGCGAAAGATAAAAAAGGTAATATTTATATTGGAGATTTCGGTAACAATGGCAACGATCGTAAAAATCTGATCATTTATAAAATACCTGACCCTAGAAGCCATTCCAAAGAAAAAACAAAAGCTAAGAAGATACGTTTCAATTATCCCGAGCAAAAAAAATTTCCGCCTTCAAAAAGCAAAAGAATTTATGACGCGGAAGCCTTCTTTCACTTTAAAGATCACCTTTATATTTTTACAAAGAACAAGGCGAAACCATTTACAGGCGAAACATCAATTTATAAGGTGGCTGACAAAGAAGGTTCTTATAAAGCTGAATTCATTGGAAAAATAAAACTTTGCACCGATTGGGACACCTGTAAAGTCACCTCTGCCGATATTTCCCCTGATGGAAAAACAATCGTTCTATTGGGCTGTGGCATACTTTGGACCATTACCAATCTCTCTGTGGTTGACTTCTCTTCAGGTAGCATTCAAGAAATCGATCTAGGTGTTCGCACCCAACTTGAATCGGTTTGTTTTAAAGATAACAACACCCTTTTACTTTCAGATGAGAGAAAAAAAGGGTTGGGCGGAAACCTTTATTCGTATAGGTTAAAGAAATAGCAGGGTAAACACAGCCAAATTGATTGACCTTGTCTTCTGAAGTGAATTGTTTTGTTTATCATGAGCTCTAATCCAAACGGATTGCTTCGTACCTCGCAATAACGTATTATTTCATTGTATTCAATATCAAAAACCAAACCCTACACCAAAAGAGAAACGCATACCATCATCACTGTCAAAAATTGCGGCACGCAAAGAGATAACATCAGCAGCATTCAAGAAAAACCCGCCACCGTACGAGGTATGCCACTGATCCGAATCTTCATTGGACAACCATACCCTGCCATAATCGAAACCGGCAAATACACCCAATGCCGTGGGTAAAAACCCTGTTTTTCTTTTGGCTAGGCTAAACCTTAGGTCTGTATTTTGATAGTATGATTTTTTGCCCGTAAAACGTTGGTTTCTATACCCTCGTAAGCCATCTAAGCCACCTATACTCGCAGCTTGGTAAAACTCGTACCCGTTACCCAAATTAAAATGTGCTTTCCATTTAGAGGCCAAGACCAATCTTCCGTTGGGCACTAACCGATAGGTAAAAGAAAGGCTTGGAACAATATAGCCAAAATTACCATTGCCGCCTGTTTCGGTCTTATACCCAAGATGTACCGAGGTTGACATGCCCAAGGTCGGAAAAGCAGTGTTGTCACTGTTCTCATAAGTGTAGACCGCATCGACCCCAACGAAACGCTTTAAGGTCTCTACACCATTTGCTTGATAAAAGGTATTTATAAACCTATCTTCAGTCTCATCAACTTCAATAGACTCGTATGAGATTCCTGTACGTAGTTTGCTTCCCAAGGCACCTCTCCATACTAAGGACGGAGAAAACTGAAATATCTGAAATCTTACCCGGTTGAAATCCATACCCTGATCGTCTTCGTTATTCTCGGTTTCGTTGCCAAAACCAAAAAAGTTAATCGAAAAATTCGGACTGGTCAATTTAGTGGCCAGTTCAAGATTTGCATTTCCGATAAAACGGGCAAATTCTCCTTGGTAACCTAACTCAAACCCATTTGTCGCAAAAAAAAACGCTGCGTTGAAATGATGCTGTGAAACGAAGGGATCCTTTATAAAACCGTTACGGGTATAGATCTCATCAATACCTATTTTCATGCCATCATCAGGGTTAAAGCCAATAGTAGGCAATAACTGGTTTACATTATTTTTTATTCTTAAGGGTTGATAGGTGTTTATTTCATAGTTATCGGTCAATCGTATCCTTGCTTTTGACACCTCTTTAAAAGTGTTTTTTTTTGATTTATGGTCATAGATATACGTGCCTCTTCCTTCGCCAATATCATATACATCATTGTTCTGCCCACCGATCAGCCTAACTTTAATCGACCTCTTACCTTTGCCCTTTACAACAAAACGGTCATCATCGTCAAGGCCATAGGCCCATATTTCCTTTGTATCTTCTTTGTTGAAAATTTTATGAAAATATCTTTTCTTCTTTTCCCCATCAATAACTCTGTATACGCTTACTTCTGTTTTGGAATTGTTCAAATAGTTGATCTCAAACCAGTCATCTTTATCCGTTCCCGTAACCACTGCATATTTATTGATGATTTTAAAATAGGCTTCGGCCGTAGCTTGAATGGTACCGCTTCGGGCCAAAAGCACTCGTTTTAGTTCAGCAACCGTTTCATCTCGAACTTCTTCGGGAAAAAATAAAAATGCCTCATCGATAACTATTTCAGTCAAATTTTCTTGAATGTACCTTGCTTGTTCAAACCATTGCTCTTTGGTTGTTTCGCCAAGTAAAGCTATATCGAGCACATAGGTTTTAGGGGATGAATTAAAGCCCTTCACGCTTCTGATGTCTTCTTTGAACCCTTCCATTATTCGTAGACCGGGCACACCCCTAGTCGCCAAATTCATAAGAGGACCATCGCCCATGATCGAAAAGGCCTGATCGCGGTCTCTTGGCACGGGTCTGTAAACCGTTTTTTTGTGCTCTTTGTCCTTAAACTGAGCCCAACGCCATTGATCCACATGCCTATCCCAATCGCCAATGACCATATCGAACAATCTGGCTCGTAAATATAATTCGGCATCTACATCATATCTTTCATCGTCTCTCAGCTTCTTCAACATCTCGTCAGTGCTTATCAACTTATCTGAATAGCCAAAACTTTTTAAATTTCCATGTCCGTCTCCTGTATGTTCTTCTATCATATAAAGTTCGTCACCAAAATTTTCATTGAAATTTTTTAATGCGTTTTGTTTTGGCACATAGTATAAAACAGGGTTTGTATGATACAGCCCAACGGCATCTGACAATGTACCAACTGCAAATGGGGCATACGGGTGCGAGCCTGTATAAAAATCTTGCAACAGCTTTTGGGCGTAGGTATCCTTCAGATCATCGATAACATACTGATTTTGAAACACCATCGATTGAAGGTATAGTTCAGAAACCTTTCGCATAGCACGCATCACATATTCCTTGCCATTTTTATCTCGTAAACGGAGAGATTTGGATTGATGTCCCCCACCCATACGCACGGGAACCAAACCATCGAACAAGGTATCTAACCTGACCGTTGGTGCAGTAATCTGAGTGCCATAGTACTTTCGGTAACGATCGCCCCATATCATTTTGAAAAAGCCACTTTTATCAATTTCGGCATCAGAGTAAATCGAAGCCGTGGCCTCGGCCGGAAAAAAATTAGAGTGTTCCTTTTTATCAAGCTGCCTATCTGGCGGCAACACCTCGATACCGAATAAAAACTCTTTTTCACTCCTATTAACAGTACCATAAAATCGCACTTTTGAAGACCCATCGGTATAAATTTCCAATATGGCGTAGCCTCTTTTCCCAGTAGAGAACTCAGTACCGTTCAATAATCGCGTTCCCCCGTTTTTTGCCCCTGCACCACTTACTATTTGTGGCGTATTGTTCTCTCTTATATACTGAAGGGTATGTTCGTGACCAGAAGCAAAAATGACCTTCTTTGAATACTGGGCCAAGGTCACTAATCTATTTTTTAGTTCTTGATACCGCTTGTTCTGCACATCTTCGATCGTCGCCCCTGAAGTCTGCCGAAGTACATTGATGAAAGTACCTAGAACAGGAAAAGGAAACTTGCCATGACTTGGGTTCAGATGCTGTTTAAACGAATATTGCCCACCGTGGGTACCGTAGGTGAACATGGGGTGGTGCATTGCTATCAGGGTGGTCTTACTGCTGTTCTTTTTTATCATACCCTCTAATTCTTCCCAAAACTTTGCGCGGCTCTTGATCTCGCAATGGTCGTTCATAGTCGGGTGTGCGTTCCAATTTGTTAAATACCATTCGGTATCAATAGCAATGATCACGAGATCATCGTTGATTTTTATATCTATTATCGGACAGCCGTTTTCTGGTAAAAAGGGTTTCTTATGGCTCAATTTTTTCTCAATATATTTTTCTTGCCTTTTCAACCCATTCAACCCTTCGCTGTACCAATCGTGATTTCCGGGAATGAACAGGGGCCGTCCTTTAAAATTCTCTAAGGTCGCCAGTTGGGCATCTATATTGTTCTTAGCCTCAAAATAAGCTTCGCTCGATTTTTTCTTACTCACTAACCCAGCAGGATATATATTGTCACCTAAAAAGATGGCCGTACTGTTCTTATCAGCTTTATTTAAAGATTTTTTAAAGGCTTTCAATACAGGGTTCAACTCGTTTTTAGGTGAAAGACCTGCATCGCCAATAAGGAAAAAAGTATGGGATATAGTCTTTGTTGTAACAATATCGATATTTGCCCTCTTTTCAAGACTGGCATCACTGTACTTGGTTTTATAGGTTGCACAACTACTTAGCAATAGCATTAAAGAGGCGAGTATGTAATTTTTTGTCATTTTCAACGTCAAAATTTTGTAATTTGGATGTTCTTATACTCTATCTATGTCGGAAATTTTATCGAAAACTGAACAATTTGTCACCGATTTATTATCTAAAGAATTAGATCAAAAATATTTATATCACAATTTGCGGCACACGCAACGAGTGGTCAAAAGTACTAAAGAATTGTTGGATAACCACACTCTTGAAGGTGCTGACAAAGAGGCTCTTGAATTGGCCGCATGGCTACATGATACTGGGTATACAAAAGGATCTGAAGACCATGAGGAGAGCAGTTGTACCATCACCAAAGAATTTTTAAGCGAACAAGGTGTTGGTGCCGATATGATAGAAAAGGTTCGCAGTATTATCATGGCCACAAAAAGGCACTATGAGCCGAAAAACCTATCTGAGAATATTATTAGGGATGCTGACGCCTCACACTTTGCACAAAAAAGCTATCTGGAGACCTCAGAATTTCTGCGCGATGAACTTTCTCTATTGGGCATTGCCGAATATTCAAATAAAGACTGGTGCAATGCCAATATTGGTATGTTCAAAAAAGAGCATCGCTTTTATACTGATTATGCGAAAGAAAAGTGGCAAGAAGCAAAAGATAAAAATCTAAAAAGGCTCCTGAAAGAAAAGAAAGAGGAGATGAAAATCGCCAAAAAAGAAGCGATAAAATCGAGGTATAAAAGTGATAGTCCAGATCGCGGTGCACAAACTCTTTTTCGAGTTACCTTAAAAAATCATTTGACCTTAAGTGATATTGCCGATACTAAAGCTAACATTTTGCTTTCTGTAAATGCGATTATCATTTCATTGGTGTTGTCAAACCTTATTACAAAATTAGATAACCCTTCGAATACTTATTTAATCTACCCCACAGCTATTTTTACCCTTTTCAGTGTCATATCAATGGTCATGGCGGTACTTGCTACTCGCCCCAATGTAACGAGCGGTCAGTTCACCAAAGAGGATGTAAAAAACAAAAAGGTAAACCTACTCTTTTTTGGAAATTTTCATAAAATGAAATTAGAAGAGTACCAATGGGCCATTCAAGAATTGATAAAGGACAAAGATTATATTTATAGCTCATTGACCAAAGACCTTTATTTTTTAGGACTGGTACTACACAGAAAATATCAGTTGTTAAGATGGACGTATACCGTTTTTATGATAGGAATTATAATTTCAGTTATTGCTTTTGCTTTTGCTTTTCATTTTTATGGATCTGACAGAATATTGAAGGCAACTGCACTATTATAAATAATATTTAGTGGAATCTACTCTTTCAGTTCGTCCATAAGCTCTTCGTAGGTATATGTTTTTTGCGGTGCTTTTCCCTTTTTATAAAGAATTTTGGCTCGAATAGCCTTGAGACCAGATACGCCTTGCAGACCTTCTAATTCAACGATTTCCACTTCTCCCGTAAAATATCCTTTTGATTTTAAGAATTTTATATACCGCAAATATTCAAGCTCATCCCTTTTTTGAGAATAGACAATAACCATCATACCCGTTTGTGTCAGACGTTCATCGGTTCCTTTTACAAAAGATTTGTCTATTCTTTTCTTTATTACCTCATAACGCGCATTGTAGGTGCCATCAACATCAAACTGTTTCTCGTCCATACGAAAGCGTATTGACAAAGAGGTGTTGTGCACCAAAATAAGAGAGGCAACATCTAACTTAATGGGCAGTTCAGGCTTGAGGTCGTAATGGGTGTTTTCCATCTCGCACATAATCTGAAGTTGCCATAGCCTAATGTTATTGAGGTAAAGTGGATTAAAATCCCTATCACCGGCAATTGAATCACCTATGTACATGTTATGTTCTACCCCATCTGTTTTATAACGCTCAAAATAATGTGGAAACATTGTTTGGGCCTCTAACTGCCTAGTATCAATTACCGAAGCCAATTTTTTATTGATGAGCATTACGCTTTCATCATAATTTTTTCGATGATCGTAGTAAGATCCTATCTCACTATCAATACCTTCTTCATATGAGGATACTAAAACTTCTAATCGCTTATCTGATTTTTTCAAATGTTCGAAAATCGGTGCTATATCTTCTCGTACAAAATTATAGATCACTTGTTCACTATTGGTATGAAGCACTTCAGAAATACTATCAATATGGTTGTTCACCCTAAAAATAAGTTCTTCATAAACCGGTAGTTTCGTTTCGTTCCAAGCCTCGGTCAATACACCACTTATTTCCGCTAATTGAATCATCAAATCAGTTTGGATGGCAGAATTTCTTGCTTTCGAAGAACCTTTTATATCGATCTGCCCAAATAAAGGGTGCACATCTTTAAAGACGATTTCATTAAAAGATGGCTGTCCACCTTCCAAACCATCTATAATAAAACGTTTGGCCTCCTCTTTAAATTTCCAATAGACCGACGAATGCACAGAGGTACACTCATGTTGAATAACAGCATCGATCAGGTTTTCTTCCTCGATTTTAGAACGCAATACCGCAGCAACGATATAGGGCATGATATCTACCAGCTTGTTAGCATTGATACTATTGAGTTCGTTTACTTCGTTCGATACGATTTCCAAAACGCCCAAAAGCTCTCCCTTAGCTGCAATAGGAGCGAAAATCGAACTTTTAATGCCCTGTTCTTTCAGGCTTTTATAAGGCGGGTTACCCCCTGAGAGCTTGAAGTACTTGTCTACATTTGCAATGACAAAATAGTCGTTGTCTTTCAACAATTTTTTATATGAACCCTGACATAACGCTTCGTTACAGGTTTCCATATCCTTATCATGAAGAATAAAACTCTCTATACCTTCTCGGTGCACTCTTTCAAATTGATCTTCCTTAGGGTTATAAGCCACATAGCCAACTCGAATGTCGGGTATATTGAAAAACGACTTAAACGTTTCCTGCAGGTTTTGAACAAAGTTCGTACTCGCCCTATTATCACTGCCAATCAAATTTGATTTGATCTCAGAGATAGAATGCTCTAAGGTCACATCAAACATATTGGAGATAACAAAACCTTTCGTAATAAAGCTGTTGGGCGGTATTTTCTCTTTCCAAAGTTCAATATTATTGAAATTCTCAAGAAGCTCATCAACATCGGTCTGTGTCAATTTTTTGGAAATTTTGGTAGGAAGAATCTCTAGAAAATCAGCATTGTACAATATGCGGTAATGCCGCATAACGCCATTGGCATCAGGAATATCGTAAAAAAGAGGTCGTCTAAAATCGACTTTAAACCCGTAATGATAATTCAGCACAACCGCACAAGCGGCAATATACTGCACCATATCAGGTAGGTTTCGGGTTGTTGGCTCAAAGTCTTCCCCTGCATTTTCAAGTATCTTTTTAAACCGCTCTGAACCGTTAAATACTACATCGGCAAAAGGCAATGATGCTGTTTTTATTTCATTCGTTGTCAATACCTCTGAAAAGGTATCTTGCAAGATAAACCGAATTACGGCTTCATGTTTTTTAAGCAGTGATACATCGCTAAAACCAGCTCTAAGTTCAGGGTAAGGTGCTGCAGCCGCTAATATCTCCTTGGCCTTTGTCGCCAGAAATTTATCCTTGCTTTTGGCCATGACATCATATTGCCGCAACAATTTGCCAAAGCTTATCAACTGTACCATTGGAATTTCTTTTCCCAAATAACTTCCCATAGGTTTTATTAGTCTAGTTTACAGGGGCGAAATTACAAAAGAAAAGATGATAATTTTGTTAAGGTATTCTTTAGAATAGCGACTTTTTTAAGATATTTATACAAATTTAAGCACATGTCATCGAACTTAAGGTTATCAAGAGCGTATAAAAATGCCAAAACGGTAGATTTTGATGACACTTCAAAATGTATTCTTTTCAGCGATTGTCATAGGGGCGACAACAGTTTTGCCGATGACTTCGCCAATAATCGCAACATCTACTTTCACGCCCTAAAGCACTATTTCAACGAGGGATTTGATTATTTTGAATTGGGCGATGGAGATGAACTCTGGGAAAATAGTCACTTTAAGGCGATATTCGACGCACATATGAATGTTTTCAAATTGTTGCGGAAATTTCATTTAGACAACCGTTTACATATGATCTGGGGCAACCATGATATGGTCTATAAAAATCCCGATTATGTAAAAAAGCATTTATCAAGTTATTTTGAGCCTATAGAGGGTCGTGACGAGGCACTTTTTGAAGGAATCACCTATCATGAGGGAATCATCTTAAAACACAAAGAAACCTTACAAGAGGTGTTTCTTACCCATGGCCACCAAGCTGACTGGTGGAACTATACCTTTTGGCGATGGGGACGATTTTTAGTGCGCGTACTATGGAAACCTTTGCAGGTATGGGGTATTGCGGATCCCACTAGCCCTGCCAAAAACTATACCGAACTTCAAAAAGTAGAACGACGCCTAAAAAAGTGGATCCTAAGGCAGAATCTTTTGATTACCATTGTCGGGCATACGCACAGGCCTAGGTTTCCTGAACCGGGAGATATTCCCTTATTCAATGATGGCAGTTGTGTACACCCAAGAAGCATAACCGGCATAGAGATTGAAAACGGGAAAATATCGCTAATCAAATGGCACATTGCCACCAAAGACGATGGCACTTTACAGATTGTTCGTGTTCTTTTAGAAGGGCCACAAAAATTGTCTGACTATCAAACCAAGGATTAGCTCTTTCAATTTGTTTGCAGCTTAAAAGTAATGGGAATGCTGTAAGGTACTTTTACCGCCTTGCCCCTTTGCCTACCAGGTATCATTTGTGGTAGGGCAGCAATAATGCGAGCTGCCTCTTTCTCTAAGTTCGCATCAGGACCCCTCGTTCTTAAGCCCGTAATATTACCTTTGGCATCGATAACGAATTGAACGTAAACCTTGCCTTGAATACCGAGTTCTAAAGCAATATTAGGATATGTAAACTCCTTTCTAATATGCTCTTGTATCATTTTCTGAAAACAGGTTCTACGCTCTTTATTTGATTTCATACGCTCACAACCAGGATAAATGGGTACATTTTCAATAATGGCAAAGGGTACTGAAATTTCCTCCTCCTCCTCACCTACCTCAACATCATCAACGTCAATAACATCTTCTACTACGGTCTCTTGGCTCATTTCGGTACTTTCGATTATGGTCTCCTCTATTTCTTCATTATCCTCAACGATTTCAATAATCTCAGGAGCCGCAGGAGGCGGAGGCGGAGGGGCGGTCTTGATCTGCTCGGTAATGGGCACATCTTCTTTAATATCATCAACTACGTTCATGCTCTCAATCGCATATTCTCTTGTTTCATAAGTCTTGTGTTCAAGTGCCCTCCAAATAAAAAAGAGAACAAGTGTTAGGCCGATTACGAAGTAAAGACCACTGTAGCGGTTCAAATCTGCTTTCGGATTTTTTTTAACTTCCATAACTATCAATTTAATTACTTGAAGTTAAACCGGTTACTCATTGTTTCCTATGATATTCATCAGGTTTCAACTCTAACTTTGCAAAGTCTGTTAAATTGAAATATAACTTGTCTTGACTTTTTGTTTGAAACCGAGAATTTTAGCTTTTGTGGCCTAATGAAATCATTTTTTAGTAGCATAGCCGTTGATACTTTACTCAAAAAAGATGAAATGAGGGTGCAAAATGTTAAATTCGTAGGTAAAAGAAAAACTCAAGACGAGTTCGTATCTTTAAAACCTAAACACAAAACCATGATCAAAAAAATTTCGCTCATTGCCTTAGTTTCCCTGTTGTTCGTTTCTTGTTGGAAAGACAAAAGCCCTGAAGACCTCATTCGGTTAAAAGAAAAATTCAAATCGCAGGTCTCTTCTTTTGAAAAGAAAAAAGAGAATGCCAACAAAAACGTAAATAAGGGATTAAAATCTCTAAATGCTTTAAAAAGTGCTTTGGAAGACACTAAAAACGAGGACAAGGAATTCGCCAAAGTATACGGTGATTGGGAGAAAGTCAACAAACGAGTCGAAAAACTCAATAAAGAATATGAAGACCTAAAAGAAAAAGCAGCGAATCTTTTTACGGCAATGGAAACCCAAACAAACAGCCTTAGTGACGAAACCAGTAAAAAAACCTTGAATGCCGCCATTGACAGGGCCCGCACCAAGTACAACGGCACCTTGGCCAATACTTCAAAAGCCATAGAAAAACTGCGCTTGCTACATGGCGATGCGGTAGAAGTGGTAAAGGCCCTTGAAGTTGCCGCCGCCCTAAACTCATTTGACAACATCAATGATCAAATGAAGAGTATAGAAGGCCGTATTGAGGGTATTATGCAAGAACTCAATGTTGCCGTAGTAGAAAGTAAAAAACTCTACGAAAAGAAAATTACCGAGTTGGGGGAGTAAAAATAAACTGTTTACCCTAAGCGGATAAAAAACATAGTCATATTGGTAGACTGGAGGTGTTTTTTACTTCTGTCATCACAAAATAGCTTTCGATATGGCCAATATTATCAAAACCCGATAGTTTTGTTTTGTTCAGCATAAAATCTTGGTATTCGTCCATATCGCTTACGTGGACTTTTAATTGAAAATCAAAGGTGCCGGTCAAATGAAAGCCATCTGCAATAACACTGGCGGTAATTCGATCATTTGACAATTGAGGCCAAATAGGGTTGTGGTGACGGTTGATTTCGTTGGCGCAACCATTGCCTAAATGAGTGGCCATTTTTGAACTGGCATCTACAGCGAACTGAATATATTATGCCGAACCATTATGGTGTCCGAGGGCAACGACCAAACCACTATTCACACATTTACGAATGAACGAGATGGCACCTTCGAGTTCTGGTGCAAGTGCTATCAATTTAATACCATTGTTCGCCGCTTTTTGAAGTTCTTGAAATTCTTCCCAATCAGGATTCTTATTATATTTTTCATTGTAAGAGTCAAAAAAAAGATTTCTAACATATTGAACTCGTCATGAGTTTCTCTTTTACCAGCGATTTTGATGAGTTGAACTTCAAGTTTTCTTGTTCTGAATTGAATTTTTGCTTTATGATCTTTTGTTGTTATAATTTCATTTCCCATCCTTTTTCATATGAACGACTCCAGAGCTTTAGAGCATCTTTGTCATTTAAGATGTGCCCATTTTTTTGGTCTATACTCAAAGACCTGCCCACACGTTGAGAAATATTACCCAACTGAACGAGCAAAGTACTTTTGTGCCCAGAATCAATATCAGCGTTTAATTCAGTGCCATTTGTTATGGCATCGAACATATTTTGTATGTGGAGGGCATCCAACTGCTCAGCCGGATTTGATTTATTTCTTGGGTCAATAACAGTATTGTCCAACACTTCTTTGACTATTTCTCCCTTCAGGTCATATATCGTATAGCTATTTCCTCCCGGGATCAACATGCTTCCATTTTCTCCATAGAACATAACTCCTACAGAACTGCCCGCAATATTTTTTCCGTTACAACTTCTGCCTTCCCAAGACATTGACATATTATCCGCAAAATCTAAATTGATTGTTTGTGTGTCGGGGGTTTCCCAATCATCTTGGTATCGGTATCTTCCACCGCTCGAACTCACCTTAGTAGGATAATCGGCTCCCATGCCCCAGCGCAAAAGGTCTATCATATGGGTGCCATTGTTCAATGCCTCGCCAGTACCCCAGTGCCAGTGCCAATGCCAGTTGTAATGTATTAGATTATCTTTAAAACTTTTTCTGGGCGCTGGGCCCTGCCAAAAATCCCAATCCAACCAATCTGGCACTGCGGTTTTTTTGCCGATTCCTATTGAAGGACGATTATTGGAGTACCACCCCTTACCAAAATAAACCCGGCCTATAATTCCGTTTTTCAAGGCATTGATGCCTTCAACAACATTTGGCCATGAACGCCGCTGGTTTCCCATTTGAATGACCTTACCGTAACGTGCAGCAGCTTTTACAAGAATCTCGCCCTCGTTGGGGTTATGACTGCACGGCTTTTCAACATAAACATGCTTGCCTGCTTCCATCGCCATAAGTGATGCAGGTGCGTGCCAGTGGTCAGGTGCTGCAATTACAAATGCATCAATATCATTACTGTCCAGTGATCTACGAAAATCTGCAAAACCCTTTGCTGTTGCGTTTTGCCGTTCCTTTAAAGCGGTCAAGCAATTTGAGACCGCCCTACTATCTACATCGCATATATGAACTACATCACACTTTTCTTGACTTGCAAAATTCTTTGCCAAAGCCAGCCCCCGTGAGTTTACACCCATTACCGAGACATTGATCTTTTCATTCGCTCCTACAATTCTTGCATAACTTTTGGCACTAAATGCCTGCAATACCCCCCCTGCAACAAATAGTACTGAACTCGCAGCCGTTTTTTTTATAAAACTCCTTCTTGATTTTGAGGTTTTGGTCATCTGGTCTAGTTTATTTTTAGTCATAAATTTCTCTTGTCAGGAAATACAGTAAATCAATACTTTCATTAATATGCTTTTTATGAAGTCAATAGCCTCGGAGCAAGCCAACAAAGCAAGAAAAATACCATAATCATTCGATGCAAACCTGGCCGTTCAGCCAGCGGGCATCGAGAAATTAAGCTTCCCTAAATTTTGGGAGTGGAATCAAAGTTTGTTTTTGTATTTCATACCCAAATACCTCAAGCAAGATAATAAATTATTCAACACCTAACTAAAACCTTGTATAAGGTGATGATTATGATGTAAAATGGCCATGTCCTCTTTTAAAGCGAAATGGTTTGAAAAAATTTATTCAATGGTTACAATCCATCCTAATAAAATAATGAAAATCAAACCTATATAGACAAGTTAAATCTCTATATTTGGTAAAT
>CAZEUV010000032.1:0-9182 GCA_964515285.1 uncultured Maribacter sp.
CGTTTAAGATCAAATTTATAAGCCGCCCCTATCTGAAAGACCACATTGAGGGTATTACCGTCACCTTCATAAATTCTATTGTCAACGTCAAAGTCGAACCATTCAATATCTAACAAACCTTGTTTGTATCGGGCTTCTAAGGTCAGGCCAAAATCAAATTCATAGCCTATACCACCAAAGATAGACAAGTCAAAGGGCATGACCTCTGATTTGCTGTTTCCGTTTACCAGGGTGATGAAGTTATTTTCAAAATCAATATCAAAACTAGGCCCAACAATTAGGTGAAGACCTTGATCAGGGGTAATGTAAAACTTATTAGCCAACGCTATAGAGATGTAATCAACACTTAGATCGCTAACACCTGAGACAGTGCTTTTGCCCCCTTGGTTCGAGTACATAATTTCGGGCTGCATAGCATAAAAATTTGAAAATCGAATATCGGCATAGACTCCCAAATAAGGCCCAACTCTCGTATCATAGGTCGTATTTGAAATGGTTGCGATATTGAGGCCCATCTTCACCCCTGGCCTCACTTTTGACTGGGCCATAATCGAGCTTGTAAAGAAACAACCTATGAGAAAGATTAATACTTTATTCATGTCTTTTTTTTAGGGAACGTTTTTAAATTGCTTTTAACTGAATTCGAAGTTGAAAATTCTCATGTAAAATCTGTATATTCTCTGCAATGTTATCATTAATTTCCGAGAAGAGAAACTTTACCTTTTTCTTTCCATTGGCCGTACGAACTATTTTTATCAAGTGGCTGTTGGCATGATCAAAATGATAATAATGCTTTTTTTTGTTGATTTCGGTTTCAAAAACAGCCATGTCATTAGAAGAAAAAGAACTCTGAATGGTTGAGTTCTCCTTTAATAACACTTTAAAATCTTTACGGAGAACATTGACGACCACCTTTTTGTTGATTTTATCCAAAATGAAATTGACCTTAAAATCATTTTTGTCATAGGTGAAATCAAAAATCTTGTTGCCAATTTCTGTAGTGAAAACTACCCTGTGCTGATCTTTCCCCGTTTTTTTTACAATGAAGATTCCGCTGAACTTTTTTTTGTACAGATCTATATCGGCCTTGTACACATAGTCTTTTGCACTATCTGAAAAATAGGGATTGACAATGGTTTTCTCTACTATTTCAACTGTTTGGAAGTTGTTCTTTTTCGGATACGAGCCACAAGAGACCAAGAACAGGGCAATACTAATGATCAAATACCGCATCTGGTAACGTTTTGTTCACTTCTCGGTTAGAGAAGATAATTTGGGTATAATCACCAGAAGGTTCTACCATTTTCACTTCGGCAACTTCTCCTTTTTTATTGAAGGTAATATGAAAGGCTTTTATGAATTCGGAAAAATCAGCATCTTTAGGTGCAAAATGAACCTCGCTCTGCCCATCCTTTTTAAAGTAGGAAATATCGAATTCGTTCGAATCGAACATATCTCCTTTAATGCTGTTGGCAATCAGGGTGTTTAGTTGCTTGAAAAGTTTGTTCGAACCAATATCGACATTGCTCTTATCCCCTTCATTATTGATATAGAGAGTCTCATTTTTAAAGAGTACCGAGTAGGCAAAGGGTTTTACATATTCCCATTTTACCAGATCTGGGGTTTTAAAAGATAATTTTCCGATTGATTCTATGTCGTTTGACAAGAAGTCGAGATGTTTGAATTGTACAAAATCACTGCTGATGGTTTGGGTGGCGTCAGCCTGTGTTTTCACCAAGGCTTTCAACTCTTTTGCCTCTACTTCGTTCATAGAACGGGTTTGCGCATTCAATGCAATGCCGAGAAAAAATATAAGATACAACCAACTACGCATAGGCTTCAATTTGCAATAAACGGTCAATGGTGACCGATCGAAGTTTTTTCTCTTGCAAAAATAACAATAACTGTTCCAAAACGGCCACGGTCTTGGCACTGGTGTCGTGTAGTAGAATGATATCGCCCTTTGAAATGTTCGATGTTACTCTTTTCACAACGGTTGCTTCAGAAAGATTGGTGGTATCTAAAGAACGAACGCTCCACCCAATTGACTGCATCCCATTTAGGGCAAGGGCTTTTTTAATATTCGGATTGGTGACCGCAAAGGCAGGGCGGTACAATCTCATTTCTTTTCCTGTAAGTTTATGTACTACGGAATTTGTCTTTTGCAGTTCGTCAAGCACCTTTTTTGTTCCAAAGAACCCAAAACCCTTTGAATGAGTATAGGTATGGTTGCCCACAAGATGGCCTTCTTCTATTATTCTTTGTAGTATTTCGCTATTCGCATCAACATTTTTACCAATACAGAAAAAAGTGGCTTTGGCTTCGTGCCGTTTTAAAAGGGCCAAAATCTTAAGTGTATATTCTGGATCTGGCCCGTCGTCAAAACTAATAGCGATTTCGTTATCGGCAATCTTATTGTTGGAGTGCAGGGATGTCAAATGGTAGTTCCATCGAATTAAAAAAGAACCGAAAATTGTAATAAGAATCCAGGCTAGAATTAAAAGAACATAGTACCACCAGAGGATGTCATAAGACAAATCGAAATACGAAAGTAGCAGAAGTAAAACTACGGCAAGGGCGTTTATGGTTTTAAACCTTAGCATTTTTTAAGCAAAGTGAAACTATGGTTTTCTCCCCGATATTGATTGTACAGCAAAATCGTGCTGATATCAACAGATTTTTTGTCATTCAATTTTATGGCATCGGGCACTCTTTGAGTTTTCAAAATTTTCGCAGCCAACCAAAAACCAAAAGAAGAGGCGGTGAAGAACTCACCACAAAGATGCTTGTAATACAACTGTTGGGTATTCTTAAAAATACTCTCGCTCAAAACATGGTAGTACGGATCATAAGCGATATCACCATTATTGCCGAGTACAATGGCATCTACATCATCTATGTCCATTTTGTTTTCTTTTAAAAAGGAAGCGATTGTACGAGGTAGATTTTCTTTTGACAAGGTGTTAAAGGTGTCCGTAGCAATATGTTCGGCATAACTACTGGCCTGTTGCTCATTTGATAAAACAAAAAAGTTGGCTCCTTCGCTAAAAACAGCACCTTTGGTGTTTGAATTCAATAATTCAGTAGACTTGATTACTTCTTTTTTAATGTGATGAATCAGTCTATGTATTTTTATAGTGTGTTGCCCCGATTCGTCTATGCCTCCTATCAGAATGTTGTTTTCTTCCTCATTTTGCAGTTGCATAAAAGCATCTATTAGGGCAGATTCAAAAGAGATATTCGCATGCACATAGGTAAAATTATGACCTTGGCAGCCTAAGTTCAGGGCTATTTGCCCAGCAACGGTATTGTGGGTGGATTGTATAAAGGAGGTGGGAGTCAAATATTCTTCTTTATTATCGATTAGGTTGCCTAAGAATTTTTCTGAGTCTATGGTGCACCCAAATCCGGTACCCGTGATTACGGCATCTACATTTTCAAGATTAGCATCGGTCAGGGCGATTTTTGAGGCGACGATTCCCATTTTTATCCCCTTGGCCATTCTTCTTGCTGCTGCCGGAGGAATGAATTCTTTGTAATTGGGGTCGATAACTGTAATAACATTGTCTTCGTACACCACTATTTCATTAAGAAAAACGGTGTTGTCAAAAGTTCTCTGTGAAGAGATAGAACCTAGGCCGTTTATGTATACCCTTTTCATTTATGCGTTTTTTGAAAAGATGAGGGTAGAACAATTTCCGCCAAATCCCAATGAATTAGAGAGAATATTGTTTAATTTTTTTTCTTTGAGTTGGGTCTGAGGTTTTAATCCAAATTCTTTCATGGGGGTCTTAAAATTTAGATTGGGATAAATGACATTATGTTGCAGGGCCAGTATTGAATATACTGCTTCAATACCACCGGCAGCAGCCAACGTATGACCGGTATAGGCCTTTGTTGAACTAAAATCGGGTATCCCGTTATCACCAAAAATCCGCATTAGTGCCCTGCCTTCAGAGAGGTCGTTATTTGCTGTTGCGGTACCGTGGGCATTGATATAATCGATTTGTGTTGCATCAAGCCCTGCAACTTTCAGCGCCTTCTTCATGGCTAAGGTTGCTCCATCTCCATTTTCTGAAGAGGCCGTTTGGTGATAGGCATCATTGGCATTTCCGTAGCCTTTTAAATAGGCCAACACTTTTTTATTGCTGGCCTGTACCATATCATCTGATTCCAATACCAAAAATGCGGCTGCTTCTCCCAAATTCAAACCTTTTCGGTTTTCGTCAAAGGGGGTATTATAGGTATCTGACAGGATCATCAAGGTTTTGAAACCATTGATGGTGAATTTTGACAGGCAATCTGTTCCGCCTACAATTACCCGATCTAATTTACCTGCTTTTATCAAACGTGCACCCAGCATAATTGAATTTGCCGCAGAAGAGCAGGCCGTACTGATGGTCGTGACCAGACTTTTCTTTAGTCCCAGTTGCTCGGCTATTTTTTGGGTAGAATCACCGGCATGGTGTGCTTCGATATATTTTCTGTTGGTGCTGTTTTCTAAATAATCGTAATAGTATTTTTCGGTCATATCCATACCTCCAACGCTGGTTGCCGATATTAAACCTGTTTTGCAAGCATTGATGTCAGTAATATTGGCATCGGCAATGGCTTGTTTTGCGGCAATAGCCCCAAGAAGTGCGGTTCTAGAATAATTGTTGTTGGAAGAGAGGCCTAATTGCTTTTCAAGCTCTTGATTGGTGAAAGGGATCTCACCGACCATTATGGCATCTTTGTGAAGGGTATCGATCTTCGAGATTTTAGAAATTCCTTTTTTACCTTTTATCAGAGCAGCGTGGTTTTCCGCTGCATTGTTTCCAATGGACGAAATAATTCCCATTCCGGTTATGGCGATACCTTTGTTCATAGGTTGGGTAAAAATTCAAACGGACAATTGGCCCTAAAATGTAGGCAAAAGTAAACCCTTATTTTGTGCGATGTTCAGTAATGTAACTGGCAATGGTCTCTATAGATTCGAATATTTTTTTACCTTCTTTAGGATCGGCCAATTTTATACCGTAGTCTTTATCGAGCATTACAATAAGCTCTAAGGCATCAATAGAATCAAGACCTAGGCCTTCGCCGAAAAGAGGATCGGTGTCGGCAATTTCCCCTACGGTCACATCTTCTAAATTCAGTTGCTCTATGATTTTCTCTTTCAGTTCAAGTTTGATATCACTCATGGTCTAAAATAGTTGTTTTAATTCTTCAGTATTGTGTAAAATAGACCCTTTACTATCTATTAGATACAAAAAGGCCTTGTAGTGCTCTTTATCAATATCAACCCAGCCGCAAAGTACTTTATCCGCTTTGCCGTCATCTATCAGACTATTGCAATAATCCGCCAAATAATCAGGATTGAACGCGTCAAAGATAAAAAAACTATTTTCAGAATACAGTTTATATTTTATGCTAATTTCACCTATGCAGATATTGGGCAGGGTGTATACAAAAACGGCCGGACTCGGATAAAAATTATTTTTGTCTTGAATTAATTCTTGATGCCTTCTGTCTGTATCTAAACTTGATGCCCTATTTGAGAGTACAATAGCTATGTTTTCTTCTTTTTCTGGGGTTGTTTTATTATGCGTCAAGAGAACATCTGCCGCTAGAAAGGCAAGCTTACTCAAGCTATCCATCTTAAAAAATTTGGGATAATCGATCTTCAAGACTTTATACGCTGATTTTATAAAGTTCGAAAAATCACTGCTCTCATTTTCATATATAGGCTTGCCGTTCAAGGAAACCGTGTTTTTCTCAATATGGCAGTAACTCGTTATGTAACTCTTTTTATTTGACAAGGGGTGTTATTTTTTTTTGCAGACCAGCATTGTATGATATTCGCCTACGGCAATATCTTCATGAATCTTCAGGCCTGCTTTTTCAATCAATGCGATGAGTACATTGGCGCGGTACATTTTACTGTTTCCGTTGGCCAATACTGTAAAATATAAAGATGTAGCTTCTAAGATAAACCGTGCATTGTCAAATTTTTGACGATCCGTATAGGTTTCTGTAATAAGTAATTCGGTATCTGGGCTCATTGAGTTGGTGCAAGTCGTCAGTATTTTTAGTATTTCTTCCTCAGAAAAACAATCTAAAAATTGAGACATCCAAATAGTGTCTGCTCCTTCGGGAATTTTCGGATTACCTGCCAACCAATCAATTTCTTGTCCTGATATTCTATGTGCGAGTCCATTTTTTTCTGCGTTGGCCAAGGCCTTGTTCAGTTGCCCGGGCAAATCGAACATTTTCACTGATACATTCTCATTGTATTTACAGCATTGTATGGCGAATTTTCCAGTGTTTCCGCCAATATCAAAGAGTGTTTTTGGAGTGTTTCTAAAAACAATATCGAGGGCATCTTTAAAAATATCATCTGAATAATGGTGGTCAAAATCAAACCATGATTTTTGTGCTTCGGGGGTCAATTGCGACAGCCCTTCGTAGATGGTTTCCCATTCGCCCAATTCTCGTAAACCTTCTGGTTTTCCTGATTTTATTGATTCGTTTAAATGAAAAAGCCCTTTATAGCATACTTCATTGGTGAAATTGATATTGACTCCGGTGGTATTATTATAGTTCAAAAAATACCCAATTTTGGTCAAGTCGTATTTATCATCGTCATTTTTGAAAACAATATCAGAGCTTTCGGCTATCTCTAATAATACCCCCAAACCATATTCGCTAATAGATAGTTCTTTTGAAATTTCTTTAATGGTCACCCCACCCTCTGAGCTATTTTTAAATATATAATCAAAAATACCCAGCTTTCTTAAAGAAACCGTTGCCTGAAATACAAAGGGTGCAAAAGCGATTTTTTGAGCTTCTTGTAGAGCGTCGATAGCCCTCATTTTTTTCTCAGCCATTATTTATCTAAGATTAGCATTATGTTTTTTGAAAGATAACCGCAGTATTACTACCGCCAAAACCTGAGGCGGTCTTTAAAAAGGTCATCATCTCTTTTGGTTGTGTTTTTTTTATAATATTGAGAGGTTTTGAAACCCCTAGCTCTTGAAATCCTTTGGTGGCGAATAGTGTATTTTGATATAGCGAATGCATGCCTATAATCGTTTCTAATAAGCCCGAAGCACCTAGAGTATGTCCAAAATAACCTTTCAAGCTGTTTAGAGGTACGTCTTGCAGGCCCAGCCTGTCAAAGGCAATAGCTTCCATTTCATCATTGAATGAGGTTGCTGTGCCATGTGCTGAAATATAATCTATCGTATCTAAATGAGCCTGTTTTAGGGCAGATCTCACACTTCTAAAAAGGCCTTCACCTGTACGTGATGGGCCAGAAATGTGGTTTGCATCATTACAAGATGCCTCACCAATAATTGTTACGGCTTCTTCTGCCAGATTTTGGTCGTTGTTGGTGACCAAAGCACTTGCAGCTACTTCACCTATATTGATGCCTGAGCGAGTTTTGCAATAGGGCCTACAAAGTTCTTCGCTTAAAGCCTGAAAAGAATTGAAACCCGAAAGAATAAATGGAGTGACTAAATCACCTCCTGCTACAAAAACATGGTCAAATCGCCCTTGATTGATAAGCCTCTTGGCAGCGGCAATGGCTAGCACGCCTGAAACGCAAGCATTTGACAAAACAAGGGGTTCGGTTTCAAAGCCAAAAAAATCTTTTATAACCTTCGCCAGTTCACCTAAATAAGCACGTTTCTCTTGAAATTCACTTTCAGCTTCTAGTGCATCGATATTTCCTTTTGTGGTAGAAATGATAAGTCCGACTCTAGGCGTTAATTCAAGTTTAGAATTTGCCATTGTTTTTCCAAGGGAAATTATAAGCATTTGTTCTAAACGAGTATATTTTTTCTGGGGATTAAATTTTTTGAATTCGCTACGCAATTTATCTCGGTCAATTAAGGAAGTATAACATGAAACAGGAGAAATTCGTTTGTCATCAACTGCCTGTAATCCTGAGATTTCATTTTTGATGTTTTCCACCGCATCTTGGCTATCAAAGCCATAAGAAGAGACAATATTGTTATATGATAAATAGACCTTACCCATTCAATAAACCTACTTTTTGCTTCCATTCTATAAAAAATTCAGGAATGGTGTATGATAATTGTCCGTCTAAGGTTACAAATACTTGAATGGTTTCACCACGGCAAACGAGCCCTCCTTCAGGATTGTAAATTTCATACCTGAATATCATTTTGGCGGCAGGTGAATCAACATAAATGGTTTTAACGGTAGCAATATCGCCATAGCGTAATGGTAATTTATGTTCGCTGGTTGATTTCACTATGGGTGTTGAAAAGCGGTGTTTTTTTTGGTCTAAATAAGAGATGCCATGATGACGCCCAAAGGCTTCTCTACCATCTTCAAAATATTGAATGTAATTGCCGTGCCATACAATGCCCAAGGGGTCAGTTTCTACAAAACGAACCCGTATCTTACTGGTGTAGCTGATTTCAATATGTGGGCTAGACCGCATTTTTTCTTTCATTATAAATAATCGCAATTAAAGTGGTTAATACAAAAAACAAAAGTAATAAGCTGATTTCAGGAATGATATCAACAAAGCCTGCGTTTCGTAAAAATACATCATAGAATGCATTCAGCCCCCAATTCATAGGTGATATATTAGAAAGAAGTTGCATAAATTTCGGCATGGCGAATACAGGTACCCAAACACCGCCTAGGGCGGCTAAAATGACGACTAAGGTTGCCCCAAACGGAGCCGATTGTTCTTGTGTTTTTGCCAAAGTGCCCAATAAAAGCCCTAGGCCCACTGCTGCCAAACCTGCAAAAATAGAGACAACAAACAGTAAGGGGAGTTTACCCGAAACATCTAATTTAGGCAGGCCCATCACAGGAAACAAATACACTCCTAGCAAGAGCATGATGGCGAACTGCACTTGGCAAATAGCCACATATACGATTGTTTTGCCAGCTAATACCGTAGCGTACGATACGGGGTTGGTGCGCAGGCGAACAAACGTGCCCTGCGTTTTTTCTTTGACCATGTTTATAGAGAGCGGCAGAATGATAAAAAATATGGCAAAAAGCGTCCAAGCAGGAATATTATGCTGGGTAGAATTTGGAATAGCCCCTTGTTTATCCTTACCGGGCACGATTTCCTTGAAAACGATAAAATTCTCTGTTTCGAAAATAACTTCTGATTCATCATCGGTCAGTTGTTCTTGAAAGGCTTTGTAAAT
>CAZEUV010000032.1:9282-26264 GCA_964515285.1 uncultured Maribacter sp.
ATGATGACATTTTTTGATTGCACGTCAACACCTACAGTTGGCTCATCTAAAAAAAGCACTTTGGGTTGGTGAAGAATACTGGCAATAAGATTAACGCGACGTTTCATGCCTCCCGAAAAGGTAACTATTTTCTTTTTGGCAAAGCTTGATAGTCCTAAGGTCTCTAGGTGTGTATGAATGGTTTGTTTTAAGGTGTCTCCCTTTAAACCATACATGCTGCCAAAATAAAAAAGATTTTCATAGGCGGTCAATGAAGGGTAGAGGGCATACTCTTGAGGTACAATACCAATGAGTTGCTTGAGTTGGTTTTTGTTCTCTTGGTAGGTGAGATTGTTTATTGAAAATGAACCTGAAGTAGGTTTTAATAAAGAACTTAACATGGAGATCAAGGTGGTTTTTCCTGCCCCGTTGGGGCCTAATAATCCGAAAATTTCATTTTCTTCAACGGTCAAATTCAAATCATATACCGAATATGCATCCGCATCTTTGTATTTTTTTGATAGTTGGTGTATTTGAATCATTTGAATTTGCCTATGTTTTTTGAATAGGGAGTTTTTTATCTAATTTTTGTTTTTATGAAATTTATCCGCCTCCCATTTTTTAGGATTATTGATAATGTAATTAGATATGTTTCGATATGCCTTTTCGTCTCGTATAATATGTTCGTAATAATCTCTTTGCCAGATAGATTTAGATAAGTCTAGCTGAGAGATGATTCGAGTTAATTCCGAAGAAGTTGGGGCTGATTCCGATGTTGGGGCTGATTCCGATGAAGTTGGGGCGGATTGCAATCCGCCCGTACTTGAGGTTGGGGCTGATTCGCTAGATTTTTGAAATAATTCCTCCGCTTTTTTTATTTCCCCTATTAATATTTTGATCCTTTTTGTTGTTGATCCTTTATAGCCTCTTATTATTGCCCCTATGGTTTGGGTAGGCGATTTGAATTTGCCTATGTTTTCGGTATTTCCTTTTGAGTATTTGATTTCAATGATGCCGTGAATATGGTTTGGCATTATGATAAATTCTGCTAGGGCTATGTTTTTTCTTATTTCAATCGTTTTTATCCATTCTTGCTGGGCTATTTTCCCAAAAGTGTTCAATTCCATTTTGCCATTGTGTATTTTGCCAAATAAATGCACTTGATTTTGTGCGCACAATGTTAAAAAATAGAATCCTACTTGTGCATAATTGTATCCCTTAAGCCGTATGCTACGTCTGTGATGTATATTGGGATTGTAATTCATCGATTGTGCTTTATTCATCTATAAAATGAGCGCCCTCTTATTTTTAAGGAGATTTTTATATCGCCTTCCTCAGTTTTTTAAAAAAAATAGCCTCTCTTTGAGCAATGGCCTCCAATTGATCGGCAACTTTGTTATAGGCATCCGTCTGGGCGCTTCTATTTTTATAAATACGTGAAGCTTCCAAGGCAAAATCACGCCATTGGTCACCAATTTCGGTCATTTCTTTTGATAGTTCTGACAATTTATCGTTGTTCAATATTTTACTCGATTCCTGTAAAAAAGCCGCATAAATATATCGAAACCCTCCTCCACCTGTACCAATCTCTTCTTGCATACGTACTATTTGCCCAAGGTAGTGGTTGGTTTTTTTAGTCCCTATTTTCTCAGGCCATTTCCTGATATTTTTAGCGACCAACTTTATGGCTTTTACACCAACTAAGGGTATGGGTGCGGTCATATCGCTACAGGTTTTTTTAATGCCCTTGACGATGGCTTTTTCAAGATTCAGTTGTTCAGGAAATGCTATAGGGTAGTACATATGCCCTTTAGGTGCCATGGCCCCTTTTGCAAAACGTACTTTATCTAATTCTTTAGTTGAAATGGTGGTTACTTCCTCCATAACGGGGTCACTGATCAGATAGGTGCTATCTTCTTTGCCATAGACCACTAGATTATGCGCATTAAAATGAAAGCGGTATTCTTCAGGAAAATACGGTAGACTATAAACACCTACTTGTAACCCGACGGGGTTGTTCTTTTCTAAATTCTCATCTAGGCGAGCCTTGGCCGTTTTCGGATTTTTGAACTTTTCGCGTTTCATTTTCACCCCAACCCTTTTGGCAAAGCGCTTAAAAATAAGACCTGGCATAACTCTATAGGTAAAAACGGGAGCGTGATTGACCTTTAAAAAAGGAAGATAGCTGAACAATAGCCCTGAGCCGATACCAAAAACCATGGGTTCGCTTACTTCAAAGCCGTTATGTCGCATGAGGTTCGATACCACCCCATTTTCGCAATGTGCCGATTGTTTATGCGTAAAATCTATTCTCATGGGTTAGGTTCTATATGTTTTAGTTGTTCAATTGAAACATTGAACACTTCGGCATATTTTTGTAAGGTAGTAGCACTCAGTTTTTTAAACACAGAAGGTTTAAAATGGCGTTTTACGCGGCATTGCCACAGGCCAATATAACTTGCTAGAATACCTAGATCCATTTTGTGAAGCTCCATATAATATTCTATAGGGCTTGTTTTATTATTGAAGACACGTTGTTTTGCATCTTCTACGCGTTCTTCAATATCTTTGATGGCATTGTCAAGGGCAATGGTCTTCGGATCCCAACCAGTACTGTTTTCTGTAATATACGCTCCGTTTTCGTCAACGGCATAGCACAGTTCTCTAAAATTGGCCGATTCTAGATTGCTTTTGTCCTGTGGTACCTCTTCCTGCTTCATCTGGCTTCGTGAATTAAGAAATTCAAGATACAATCTACAACTAATTCATCATTTCTAAAAGTGTTGCCTGATATGGTACAAATGGTCATTCCCGCAGTATCGTACCTTGAAACGAGCTTGGCCTTTGTGATGAGCGTTTCATTGACTTTCGGCAACTGAAATATCCGCACTTTTTTAATGGCACTGATATAGCCTACCAGTTTGTTTCCTTTGCCCTCTAGATCATCAAAATCAAAATAGCTCTGTCCTACAACCGCCGAGCAGGCTTGGGCGGTGTTTTCTATGAGTCCGGTTTCTGATAATTTGCCATTTTGAACGAAGATACAATCAGGGGTGATCTTGAATTCTGATATCACCAAATCGGTATCGCAGTACAGGGTGTTGTTCACCATAAGCATGGGCGCCCTATGTGGAAGAAATTTTTTGATATCGATATTGGTGCGCGCTTCTTTCAATTGAACGAGGTCATTAATTTGCTAATACGGTTTTCATTTCGCTAGTTGCGATAACGATTTTTTCACATTCGACGCTGGCGCTTACCATGGTCACACCCATTATATCATGTAATATATTCACAGTGGTCACCAATTCTTGGCCTACACTAGGCAATTTGTCGATCACTACCCTTTTGATCGCACCGATATACCCTGTTGGTGCCGGTTCTTTTTTTAGATAGTAGCTGTAACCCGTATGCAAGGCAATGGTCTGTGCCATATTTTCTATAAGGCCCACTGCTTCGAAAACAGTATTTTCAGTAAACAGGTTATCTTCGGATATCGTTAGGCCCGAAACTATTTTATCTTGTGAAAAATAAAACAGTTTGTCCACCATTACAAAAGGTCGTTTTTGGGGAATTAGGTCATTGATGAAATTTGGATCCGTTATATCGTTTTCCAACAAATTCATCTAGCATACGGTTAAATAGGCAAACGAATAAGAGAAACGAGCACTTTCAGGTACATGCAATAATATTCTATCGCCTTTTTTGAGAACGCCAGAACCTACCAGTTCTTCTAACATCACATAAATAGAGGCTGCACCTACATTGCCTACATCTTTTAAGTTCAAAAACCACTTTTGCCAAGGCATTTCAATACCTTGTTTTTTCATTTCATCGTAAAGCCCTTGTTTGAAATAATACGATGAGATATGGGCGAGATAGTAATCAACATCATCAGGACCGATATGGTGCTTTTCATAGGTGTCTTTTAAGCTGTTCACGCCTTTAACCAATATATTCTCTCCGAGTAATCGTGTATCTTGATTCATGGCGAACAAAGATTTTTTGCCCCATTCCTCTGAAGGAAATTCGCTCCAAGGTTTTAAATGTCCGTTTTCCAATTTGTCACCACCTGCGAACATACAGGTTTCCATTTCGAAGGCGTATGAATAGCCTTCCATCCATTCGATTTTCAATGGTGTTTTGCCTTTTGGTTCGCTTTCCAATAAAACGGCTCCGGCACCATCGGAAAGCATCCATCGTAAAAATTCTTTGTTGAAGGCCAAGATAGGTTTTTCTTCCAATTCTTTTAAATGTGCCACCTCATTTTCGAAAATAGTAGATCTCATCCAAGAAGATGTTCTTTCAGATCCGGCACAGGCCGCATTGGCAACCTGACCCGTCTTTACTGAAAGATAGCCGTATTTCATAGCGTTCATGCCAGAGCAACAAGCACCAGATGGAGAGTTAATCTCAATATTGCCGTTTTTTAAAAAACCGTGCACCATTGATGCGTGAGAGGGCAGTATTTGATCGGGGCTTGAGGTGCCGCATGATAAGAGTTCTATGTCGTTTTTGGTAAAACCGTCGTCACATAAATTTTCAATTGCCGCCGCCGTTAGTTGAGCGTTATTGTGGGTCACTTCACCATTGTCGTCAATGGCGTAATATCTATTTTCTATTTTGTTATTGCGCAACACAACTCGCCGGGCCTTTGATGCCTTGCCGTTGATAATACCCAGTTTTTCCTCCATTTGGTCGTTGCCTACAGGCTCGTTAGGTAAAAATTTGGATATTCTTGTAATGTATACGTCATTCATCGACTAAACTATTTATTGCAACGGAGGAATAGTATTTTTTATTTCTGCTCCTCAGTTGGTGTGTGGGTAAATAAGTCAGCAAAAATACAATAAAAACTATTGGTGCTATGATCCATATCGCAAATAACAGGTAATACTTGAACAACCTGATCCATTTAAGGCGTTTAGCATTTCCAGGCCCTCCTTTTTTTATAATCAAATTAGCCCATTTTGAAAATAAAATGTTCCCCCTTTTATCGGTCATTACTAAAAAAGGATTGACTTTTACGGCGTCAATACGTAGTAAATTATCTTGTAGATTGTTAAGATCGTTGTTCAATAATGCTTCCCTAATTGGCTCTCCAAATTTTGTGGCTTCTTTGATATCGTTGTCTGACACCCCGGGTTTTGGAAATATACCCAAGAAACGGTCTTTTTTTCCAGAGAACATCCAATGAGAAATGGTGATGACGCTGATGTGGTTGATATGCCTGTCGATAAGCGCGATATGACCGACAAGTTTTGCATCCACAGAAAGCAATAATCGCTTCATTTTTTCTTGTGCTTGGATCCACATATTTCTACAGGCCACAACGGTGATTACCGGCGTGTCTTTCAATAGTCTTTTCGCACTATCTGATTTTAAAAAAGAGTTGATGGGGATGGATGGCGTAAGGTACCATACCTGATATCCTAAAATTATCAAATCGTATTTTTTGTCCAAGACCCCTGATTTGAGTGGATGGACTTTAGAAGGAATTTGAAGGAAGGACTCGGGAAAGGCATCATAAAATTTCTCTTGTTTCCAAGGAAATTCATAGGGTTCCTCTAACGTAATTTCACAATAGGAAATATTGACGGCAGTATTGCCCATAACGGAAGCTATGTTTTTTAGAATGTCAGATAGCTGCCCCGTTTGAGAGTAGTAGAGTATGAGTACTTCTTTTTTCATTTAGCCTCTTTTGTATTCCAGAAATCGAAATAATTGAACCATTGCAGGGGATATTTTTCTAAGATCCAAGATACACTTTGAACATAACTTTGAAGCAATGTTTGGGCATCTTTATGGGCGACTTTTGCCGTTCTTGCATATAGGTGATAGTGTGTGAGGGTTTCTTTCATTACGTAAACGAAAAGTACGGGTACGTTTAAGCGAGAGCTCAACAAAAATGGCCCAGCAGGGAATTTTGCCTCCTTGCCAAGTAGCGATTCGCTTAATTTTTTTTGTTCCTCAAAATAGCGATCTCCTGTAAAACATACCAATTGGCCATTATCTAAAGCGGTTTTGATTTTAAAAACATGCTCTAGGTCTTCTCTGACTATGATAAATCTAATGTTCGATTTTGAAGTTACGCTCTCAAGATAATTTTTTATTTCGGCATGTTCGGCATCGGTTGTTACAAGGTGTATTTGGGCATCGGTATCCAACTCGTCAAAAAAGAACTCGGCAATTTCAAAATTACCAACATGGGCACTGATCAAAATACCCCCTTTTTTATTTTTCATCAACTCGGCTATTTTTTCAACACCGTCGAATTCATAGGTAAATTTATTACGTAGCCCCGAAGAAATGGCGACCTTATCTAAAATAGTCTGCCCAAAAACATAGTAGTTCTTGTAAATGCTAATAATACTCTTGAACTTGGAATATTGTCTTCTTTCTCGAAAATAGTAGTAGATGGCACTTGTGCTCTTGCCCGAAAAAATACAGAAATAAAATGCTACGAAATAGAGGATGAAATAAGCAGCTCGAATACCTAATTTTTTGATTAGGAAAATAAAAATCTTATAGCCAAAAACCGTACCGCGTGATTTTCCTTCCCATTCAGTAGCCATTTCTTATTTAGGAGTTTTCAGCTTATTTTTTTTTCGATAAGGTCATAAAAATTTTGAAGGGTCGATATGTCGACAAAATCATCGCCGACCAATTTTACACCAAAATTAGACTCTACAGCAACAACAAGGTCAACGAAATCTAAACTGTCTAGTTCAAGGGTCTCTTTTAAGTTCGCTTCAGGAGAAATATCTTCTTGCTCTACTTCAAACTCATCTATAAGAAAGTCGTTTATTTTATCAATAATAACCTCTTTATTCATCACTAAGGAACATTTTTTATGATTAACGCAGAATTTGTACCACCAAATCCAAAAGAATTTGACAAAAATACGTCAATTTTTCTATCTATGGTTTGGTCTACCAAATTTAATTTGGCCGCATCCTCATCAGGATTCTCTAAATTAATGTTGGGCGCGATAAAAGAGTGTCGCATCATTAGCATGGCATAAATAACCTCGCTGGCACCGGCCATCCAACATTCGTGGCCTGTCATAGATTTTGTAGAGCTTACATAGGGGTTGTTGCCAAATACCTCAAAGATAGCTTTGGCCTCATTTGTGTCGCCTACTGGGGTCGAAGTTGCATGTGCATTGATATAGTCGATTGCCGAAGCATCTAAATCTGCATCTTGCAATGCTTTTTTCATGGCCCTTGACGGGCCGGTTACATTTGGTGTTGAGATATGGTCTCCGTTTGAAGAGAAGCCATAGCCAATGATTTCACCCAATATAGGTGCTCCTCTTTTTATGGCCGATTCGTAGCTTTCTACTACTACAGTAGCACCGCCACCACTGGGTATCAGTCCGTTTCTGTCTTTGTCAAAAGGGCGTGATGCTTTTTCTGGATTTTCAGTAGTCGTGGCAAAAACACCCAAACCATCGAAACTGGCCATTGCCAAAGGGTTGATTTCTTGTGCGCCTCCACAAACAATAATATTCTGCATTTCACTTTTTACCAAATGATAGGCCATACCAATGGCATGTGATCCACTTGCACAAGCAGCACTTATGGTAAAATTTACGCCTGTGAGTTTGAATATAGTCGCCAAATTCATGGTAACGGTAGAGTTCATAGCCTTGAATATAGCTCCTGAACCGACTAAAGTGGTGTCTTTTTTCTCTCGTACGGTATCTATCGATTCAATGACCGATTTTGCCGTACTGTCGTTTCCGAAGATTATGCCCACTTCGTTTTTGTCAATGAGTTCTTGGGTTAATCGGGCATTTTTCAGGGCTTCTAAAGTCGATACATAGGCGTAGGCGCTTTCTTGGCCCATGCTTATGCGTTGCCTTCTTGTTAGCAGACTTTTTAGGTTGGGTGTTTCCACCATGCCCGTCAAGGGCGAGCGATATCCTAATTCGTTTCTTTCAGGGTCAAAGACGATTCCTGATTTTCCTTGGTAGAGCGATGCTTTTACCTCGTCAAGGTTTTTGCCTATACACGAGTAAATGCCCATTCCTGTAATTACTACTCTACCCATTGCCACAAATCAATTATGAATAAATACCTCCATTGATGTTCACCACTTCGCCTGTAATATATGACGCATTTTTAGAAACCAAAAATGATACCAAATGTGCCACTTCTTCAGCTTTGCCGAATCTATTTGCCGGAATCATCTTTTTTAGTTCTTTTTCATTCAATTCACTGGTCATATCAGTACTTATAAATCCTGGGGCTACGGCATTTACCGTAACGTTTCTTTTCGCAATTTCTTGCGCAAGGGCTTTGGTGGCACCGATAATGGCCGCTTTGGCAGCAGAATAATTGGTTTGGCCAGGGGTACCTTTAAGTCCGGATACGGAGACCATATTTACGATCCGTCCATATTTGTTGACCAATAATTTTTGAATGAGGTGATTGGTGACATTGAAAAAACCATTGAGACTTGTATTGATGACCGAAGACCAATCTTCGGGCTTCATCCACATGAACAGTCCGTCTTTGGTAATACCCGCATTATTGACGATAACCTCAATGATATCATTTTGGTGCTTTTCTTGCCAAGCATCCAAAGCATTCTTCACGGCCTTGGCATCTATAACATTAAAGGGAATCAATTCTCCTGTTCCACCGGCTTCATTTACCTGCTTTAGCGTTTCGTTCGCGGCTACGGTATTGCTATTATAATTAATGAGAATGTGATACTCGGTGTCTTTTGCCAATTGAACGCATACCGCCCTACCAATGCCCCGAGAACCCCCGGTTATCAATGCATACTTTTTTTTCTCCTCTTTTTCCTCCATTTACAACGGCACTATTTATTTGTGTTCACAAAGTTTTCGGCATTTTTATACCATTTGCCCCCTAAGACAGTGCCATCTGTTTTGAGGAATGTCCAGCCCTTTTTGGTTTTTACTCTTGCAAGACCTTTGTTAAACCCTTTTTGGGCATTCTTTTTAAGAAAAGAGAAGCCAGCACTTATGTCATAATCCATGGGAATTACCAATTTGCCCGATTTGTCTATAAAGCCCCATTTTTTTTCTTTTACAGGAGCTAGACCTTCATCTGAAAATAGCTCGGCATCTTTAAATTGATAGTCGATAACCACTTCTCCCTTCTCAGTGATATAACCCCATTTTTTATCTTTCATAACCGGTGCCAAACCATTGCTGAATGACCTTGCCTTGTCAAAAGCAGGTTTGATTACCCACTCACCTTGATTATTGATAAACCCAACCTTATCACCGTCACTGGCATAGGTGAGGTTAGAGTCACCTTTAAATTCATAGATTTTTTCAGCGTTTGATACTGCTTTGAAGCTTCCGTTTACGACCAAGCCCATTTGGGTTCCTTTTCTTGCCCAAATACCGCTGGGATTGTATGACCCGAGTCCGGTATATTCTACGGGTATGGTTTCTTCTCCTTTAGCATTGATCATTCCCCATAGATCATTGTTCTTTACTTTTGCATGCCCATCCCAGAATTTTTTTATGGCATCGTATTTTGGTTTCAGTACTATGGCGCCATTGGTGCCTAAAAGCCCTATTTTTTCACCTTCCCTGAAAATTGCCACGCCATCTTTAAAATCATAGTATTTGTCTGATGCGGGTACTTCTAAGGTTTTGCCAGAAGTATCAATATAGCCCCATTTTTTGTCTTTTTGAACTAAGGCAATATTTGAATTGAATTTTTTGACATGTTCGTATATGGGTTCAATGGCCCATTCGCCCGAGGTGTTGATATAGCCCCATTTTTTGTCTTTTTCAGCAGCGGCCAATTTTCCTGAAAAGCTGGCTGCTTTAGCAAATTTGGGTTGTATGACAAAAGCACCTGATTTATCTATATAACCGATTTTGCCGCCTTCCATGACCATGGCCAACTCTTGGCCGATCAGGTTAAAACCTGTGAATAATAAGGTGAGAATTAAAAGATGTAATGTTTTCATGACATTAATTGTTTTCATGGTTAATAATAAAGTTCTTTACTTCATTTACAAAGGGATACATGATTAGATCTTCTTTGAAAGGGGGAACGATATTACGAATCGCATCGTACATTTTTTTGGTTTTTGAGGATACCTCGTCTTGAACTTTTAGGTATTCTATAGCCTGCACAATGGTAATCATCTCAATGGCCATTACCTCAAATGCATTTTCAATGACTTTTTTTGTAATCAAGGCGGCATTGGTGCCCATACTGACAATATCTTGATTGTCATTGTTATTTGGGATGCTATGCACGTACATGGGGTTTGACAACATTTGGTTTTCGGCCGTGGTGGAAGTTGCCGTGAACTGTACGCCCTGCATTCCGAAATTCAGACCCAATTGTCCTAAATTCACAAAAGGGGGTAAAATATCATTGAGTTTTGAATTCATCAAGTAGTTCAACTGCCGTTCGGCCAGCATACTCATTTTAGTGACAACGATTTTCAGCTTGTCCATTTCAAGGGATACATAGTCACCGTGAAAATTACCGCCGTGGTATACATGTTTCTTTTCTACATTTACAATAGGGTTGTCGTTGGCAGAATTCACTTCTTCAATAAGTATACGTTCAACGTTGTTCAACGTATCTAAAACCGGGCCTAGAATCTGCGGTACGCAACGAATTGAATAGTACTCTTGAACCTTTTCTTCAAAAACCTTAACACCATTATTATTGGTGTACAGGTGATGTTCGCGTTTTCTTGTAAGGGCACTATCTTCTAAGTGACTGCGCATAGAACGCGCAATTTCTCGCTGTCCTTTGTGTTTTTTGGTTTGGTTGAGATCGAAAGACAAATGGTCATCATAAGCCTCCACGATTTCATTGATTGCCGATGAGCAGGCGATCATCCATTCTAAGAGGCGACGTGTATATATGGTATTTACAACACCAATACCGGTCATTACCGAAGTGCCGTTGATCAAGGCGAGACCCTCACGTATTTCGATTGAAATAGGAGTTATGCCCTCTAGTTTGAAAACCTCTTCAGTTGCTCTTCGCTTCCCTTTATAAAAAACCTCGCCCTCACCGATCAGAACTAGTGCCAAATGTGCCAGTTGTACCAGATCACCACTTGCGCCGACCCCACCATGTTCGTATATAAGGGGTATTATGTCTTTATTGATCAGAGAGGTCATAACTTCTATAACCGATATATGAACACCTGAATTGCCCAAACTCAAGGTATTCAATCGCGCCAGCATCGCCGCTTTCACATATTTAGCTGTAATGGGCTCGCCCGTACCAGAGGCATGGCTACGTATTAGGTTATATTGTAATTGAATTCGCTCTGAATCTTTGATTTTGTATTGGGCCATAGGGCCAAAACCCGTGTTTACCCCGTAAATAACCTTGTTTTTTGAAAATTCTTTTAAAAAATCAAAGCTTTTTTGAACAGTGTTCAAAACGGTTTCATCTAGAGTTACCGATTCATTGTTAAAAATGACGCGGTAGAATTCTTCTATTCCTAACTTTCCTTTAATTTTTGGCATTTACGGTTGGTTCTATACAGAAACGAGTGCTAATGTTGGATAAAAATAGTTAATTTGGTATGCAAATTTAAAATAATTAGTGGATCATTGATTTTTTTAGGGCATGAATAACGAAAATATTGATATTTTGATAATCGGAGCTGGGCCATCTGGCAGTGTTGCTGCCGCTTATCTTCATAATAAAGGGTACTCGGTAAAAGTTGTTGAAAAAAACATTTTTCCTCGATTTGTGATTGGGGAAAGCCTTTTGCCACGCTGTATGGACCATTTTGATGAAGTGGGTCTTTTAGATGACCTTAAGAAACAAGGCTTTGAAGTTAAGGCCGGCGCACGATTTTTAAGGGGTGATATAGTTTGTGATTTCGATTTCAGTAAAAAACATACTGAAGGATGGAATTGGACCTGGCAAGTACCAAGAGCTGATTTTGACAAAGTGCTAACCGATACTTTACAGAAAAAAGGAGTTGATATCGCTTTTGAGCAAGAGGTGGTTGATGTTGCTTTTAATGAAAAAGGTGGTTCAACCACAACCATTAAGAATGTAAATGGGCAATTGAATACAGTCACCGCAAAGTATATTATCGACTCTAGCGGTTACGGTAGGGTTTTGCCACGCTTGTTGAATTTGGAAAAACCATCTGAACTACCAAAACACTCCTCTATTTTCACCCATGTAAAAGAAACCAAAAGACCTGAAGGAAGAGAAGGTACCCTTATTACCTTTGATGTGGTCAGTCAAGATACATGGTTGTGGGTGATTCCCTTTTCAAACGGAACTACCAGTATTGGTTATGTAGGCCCAACGGACTATTTAGAGTCCTTTGAGGGAGACACTACCCAGAAGTTAAAAGAGATGATGAAGCTATCTGATTATTACTTCGATCGCTTTGATGGTGTGGCGTATTCGTTTGAACCCAAAATGATTAAAAATTTTTCAAAATCGGTAAAACAGCTTTATGGCAAAGGCTATGTATTGACCGGTAACAGTGCCGAGTTTTTGGATCCTGTTTTTTCTTCGGGAGTAACTTTTGCGACCGAATCTTCATTGTTGGCGGCGAAGCTCATCGAAAAGGAATTGAACAATGAAATGGTGGATTGGGAGAACGAATACACCAATTATCTAAAAGAGGGCGTGAACGTATTTGCTACCTATGTGAAGGAGTGGTATGGCGGTAATTTGCAAACGATATTTTTTCACAAACATGAAAACCCTGAGATCAAGAGGCAAATCTGTTCGGTTTTGGCCGGTTATGTTTGGGATAAGACGAACCCGTTCGTAAAGAACCATCATAGATTGGTAAAGGCAGTTGCTCATATTGCTGAAATGGGGGAGGGAATAGATTCTTGAATAACCTTATGTCTTACGTGAAAAGTGCCTTGACATTCCTCGACCTAGTTCGGCATAGGCCGAAATTATACGGTTAAAATCATCTGAATTTGCGCCTCTACTATGAACATCGACCATTTGTGTAGAATACAGAACATTTTCAGGATTTTCTGTTTCAAAAATTGTTATCGTAATCTCTAACCGTGCTGCTTTTCTAAAAAAGAAATTACTGTTGCCAGGGTCGGTCAACAGGGTTCGTACGACCATAGTGTACTTTGAATCGGATATTTCTCTCGCTATGGTGACCTGCTTTTCTTGTATATTAAAGTAATTGAATTCTTGAATGAGCTTAGGTTCGTATCGCTCAATCCTGTTTTTATACCATAATTCTTTGTATTCTTCACCGGCCCCTGTTTCTCTACCTTCCCGTTCATTGACTTCAAATTCTAAGAAGGCAGCTTCAGAATCGTAATTGGGCACTATCAGGTCAGCATCATATTCAAATACTATATGGTAGCGTTCAATGCCGATTAGAGCCTCAAGACTGCCTTGGTCGGTTTTAAAATTTTGACCGTTTACGAATATGGCCTGGATCAATAGTACGGTAAAAACGAATAGCTTTTTCATTTTAATAGGGTATGATTGCAAAACATAAAATGCAGGCATTAAATATATTACCTGCATTTTAATAAATCACCATAAAAACGAAAAACTTTTTATCTCTAAAAAAAAATCACTTCATGGCCTTTTTCTTGATAAGGCCTGCAAAGGACTTTGCCAATTTGGCATAAGCTTCTGAGATGCGATAACCTGTATTAAAATCGTACCCAATGGCTCCACCACCCTGTACATTTACATATTTTCCCGAAAAGAGTACATTATCAGGGTTAGCGGTTTCATACACCGTTATTATGGCATCGATTTTAGCATTTTGTCTAACGATACCAACGTTGTACCCCGCATAAATAAGGGTGGAGTGAATTTTCATGGTATGCTCAGCATCTGATTTATCTTTGTTTAGTGCAATTTCTTTGTTCTTAAATCTCTTGTTGAACGATTCAATATATTTTGGGAGGTAGAATTCCTCCCTATCCGAATACCATGATTTTTTGAATTTCTCACCTCCGCCAGCTTCTTTCTCTTCACGCTTTTTCATTTTATCCGCTAAAAAATCTTCTTCAGAATCGAATTTCGGAATCTGTACGTCAGTATAATCGAATTCAAGATTGTATTCTGAAATTCCTTTTAGGTTTTTGACATCTCCATCAATCATTTTCGGTTTTTGGGAAAATATTGTTGCAGATGTTATCAAAAATACGAGTATCATGATATTTTTCATAAGAGTGTTGTATTAAATTAGTATCAGGTGTTTTTCTTTTAATGGAATGGCCTTGTAAAGGTTAACTCCTGACTGTTAATTTTAAAATACCTAATCGTCAATTGCCGCAAATACCATTTGCCTGAATTTCCATCCAGTTTCATCTTGTGCCTCACCTTGGGTCTGTTTCATCAATATACCGATAACCTGTTCTTTTGGGTCGGCAAAATATTGGGTATTGAAATAACCGCCCCAGTCAAATGTACCCAAACTGCCTTCTCCGCCAGCATCCTGTCCTTTTTGATTGATTATACCAAAGGCAAGGCCATAATATTTGCCCCCGTCCCAAATATCACCAATTTGGTTGCCCATGATACTTTGTACGGTAGTTCTACTCAGAATTCGCTTGCCGTTCAGTTTGCCCATGTTCAAGTACATTTGCAGAAAAACGGCATAATCTTTTGCCGTACTTGAAAGTCCGGCCCCGCCCGAGAAAAAACGTTTTGCCCCCTTGATTGGGTAATCGGTATCATAGAAGGTTATGGGGTATTTCACCCAGCTATCGTTTACCCGTTCTTGTACGGCAACCAATCGGCCGTGCTTTTCTTTGGGCAGGTAAAACCAAGTGTCGTTCATGCCCAAGGGGTCAAAGATGCGGGTTCTTAGAAATTTATCAAAGGGCATACCCGAAACTACTTCGATAAAATACCCAAGAACATCCAAACCTTCGCTATAAGTGAATTTTTCACCAGGATTATGGTGCAACGGCAACTTGGCCAATTTTTTCACGCTTTCTTCAATACTGATGTTCTCGGTGGTGAACAGATCTGTAATTCCTGCTTTCGCATATATTTTCTTAAAGCGTTCATCACCATCGATTACACCATACCCTACGCCCGATGTGTGCGTAATTAAATCGCGAATGGTGATTTGGTCCTCGGCAGGTTTTGTGGTGTAGGTAGAATCTTTTTCGTTGAAGGTATCCAATAGTTGCGCTTCTTTGAATTCTGGAATATATTTAGAAATGGGATCGTCCATTTTGAATTTCCCTTCCTCCCAAAGAATCATTACGGCTGTTGAGGTTATCGCCTTTGACTGCGAAGCGATTCTGAAAATAGCATCTTTCTTCATGTGGGTTCCTGCCTTTTCATTTGCCGTTCCGTAGGCTTTATGAAATATGGTTTTTCCGTTTCGGGAAATCAAGGCGACTACACCGGGTATTTGGTTTTTATCAACGGCCTCTTTTAACATGGCATCAATGCGAGCCAAACGTTTTTCTGATACGCCTTGTTCTGAGGCTGTTGATTCTGAAAGTGTAGTAAGGGTTTCGTTGGGTTTTGTTTGTGCCGCTAAGCTAAAGGTGAGCAATGCAACGAATAGGTAAAATGTGTTTTTCATAGTATTGATTTGTTATTTGGTTGTGGTGACGAGAACAGGGTTTTGTATGGTTTTATAGAAATCGTTCAAGATATTTTCTTTATCAAAATTTTCCCAAAGTAAGATTTTTCGTTTATTGTTCTTCCTATCTACCCATTGATTGTCAATTAAGATTGGAGCGGGAATGGACTTGGTCTCTCCCCAACCATCATTTTTTAGAATTGCCAGTGCTACCATATCAAAAAGCGGACGTGAAGAGGTTACCTCAAGCATATTGATGTGGCTAAAAATATGTTCGAAAAGGTTAACCGAATAGTCACCAAAAGTCTCAAACGTTCCGCCATGTCTTCCTGTGACGGGCTCGATGGCCTTAGGCCCCAAACCTGGCATTTTCTCGTTGATCTCTTTTTTGGTTACGGCTACGGCATCGGTGCCAGAATCTTCACCATAGCGTACCGTGACCATTTCAAACGGAATCTTACTGTTGAGCACATAGTTCATTGAAATGGTATCATTGTCTTGATTGTATTCACCCGGCTCGGGGTAGTTGCTTCCCAACCATACGATTTTGGTGCGTTCAGCAAAAGAAGGGTCTTTTTTCAAGGCCAATGCAATGTTGGTCAATTTTCCGACGGCAACGATAATTATCGAATCTTTTTTTGTTTCCTCCAAAATAAAATCGACCCCTTCTTGACCGTCATAGTCAGTTGGGTCGAAATTTTCTGAGATCTCCTTGAAATTTCCTTCGGCCCCTTTCAATAGGGGAACAGCTCCTTTGAGATTACACAATTGCATGACCCGCTCTGCCTCGTCATAATGTCCTTGAACATTCATATCGTTACGAGTGGCATTCACGGTAATTCCTTTTACATCAAAAACGGCTCCGTTAAAAAGCATATAGGCCAACGCATGTTGATCGTCAAGCTCGTTATTAGCATCGGTGTCGAAGATGATCTTTATTTTTGGCTGGGTCGATTTCACGGCAACCTCCTCTGTGCTTATTTCTTTTTTCTTTTCTGCACATGAATTTAGAAATAAGGATATACAAAAAACGAGGGTTATCTTTAATAGGGTTTTCATAAACTATTGTAGTATGAACCCTAAAAGTAACCATAATCATTAGTAAAACAAAAGTAATTGCAATAGGCCTTGTATCCTTTTATGTCATTACGAGGAGGCACGACGAAGTAATTTCTATATCGGTATGAAAATTAGTTTAAAAGGGCTACGATTCGCTACTTTATGCTAGTACACTTGTTTTGTCATTTCGAGGTAACGAGGAATCTCTTCGCACGGTTGTTCGTTCTCTATTGTGGATCAAGAAGCCAGTGCTTCGACTGCGCTCAGCATTGGCTGCATTCAGCACAGGCTGCAAGAAAGAAGATTGTTTGTAGAGTGTATTATCGATGAAAGGTGGTGTTGGTATTGCCGGAGATTCCTCACTTTGTTCGGAATGACAGGTGTGTGTTCGGAACAGTTGTGAA
>CAZEUV010000033.1:0-5468 GCA_964515285.1 uncultured Maribacter sp.
TACTTCTTTCCAATGCCTGTTTAATTTCGAAAGCCTTAGCATCTTCAGGAAAAAGAATTGTACTTAATTTCAACATTTCAGATATACTGAAACTTTTCTTTTTTAATTTATTGTAAAAAGTGGCTCTAGATACTCCCAGCTCCTCGATTAAATATTCTTTCTTGAACTTACTTTCGTCAATGTAAGTTTCAATATTCTCTAAAAGGTTGCGATAACCATAAACTATGTCTAACATAATATGCGATATAACTATAAAATATTAGACAAATATAGATAATAATCTATACTATATAAATTGTTTATTTGGATTATTGTATTGATCAACAAAAAATCTTTTATCTGAATCGGCCACAAATGAAGATTTTCAACATCACTTTTCTTTGTAAAAATCGATATGTTAACTATTCACGAATTCACAAAACATTAGATGATTTCCTATTGTTGGGTTATAGAAAAACCAACCTTCCGGCCTTTTGTTTAACGATTATTTAATAAAACCGCTTTTTTTCATGGTTGTAATAATCCTTGTAATTGAGTAGTTTTGTAAAAATCCTTTCCAGTTACATGAATATATCTTCAAAGACCAGTAATGACATTTCTTTTGATGACTTCAGGGCCCAAATTCTGAAAGATTATGAGATTGCGGTTTTGAGCAGGGCATGTAGTCTATTAGGGCGGACAGAGGTTTTAACGGGTAAGGCAAAATTCGGAATCTTCGGAGATGGTAAAGAACTGCCACAATTGGCAATGGCACGTTCCTTCCGTGACGGAGATTTTAGAAGTGGCTACTACCGAGATCAGACTTTTATGATGGCCTTGGATCTCTTATCGCCCAAAGCCTTTTTTCATGCCTTGTACGCTACTACCGATATTGAAAAAGAAACCATGAGCGGTGGTAGGCAAATGGGCGGTCATTTTCTTACCAGTAGTCTCAATGAAGATGGCACATGGCGCGATCTTACGCAGCAAAAAAACAGTAGCTCCGACATTTCAAGTACCGCAGGGCAAATGCCCAGACTCTTAGGGCTTGCTCAAGCCTCAAAGGTATACCGAGAACTAAAAGATATAGATTCGTCAAAATTTTCAATTGACGGAAACGAGGTCGCCTGGGGAACGATCGGAAACGCAAGTACAAGCGAAGGGCTTTTTTTAGAGACCATTAACGCGGGTGGCGTATTACAAGTACCCATGGTAATCAGTATTTGGGATGACGAATACGGTATTTCAGTACCTGCAAAGTACCATACCACAAAGGAAGACATTTCAAAAATGCTAGAAGGCTTTCAACGTGACGAGATCCATAAGGGGTATGAGATGATAAAAGTGAAGGGATGGGATTATACCGCTTTGATACATGCTTTCGAGAATGCATCTGATATTGCCAGAGAAGAACATGTACCCGTTATATTGCATATTTATGAACTTACGCAACCCCAAGGGCATTCATCTTCGGGCTCACACGAAAGGTATAAAGATACCGAACGTCTTGAATGGGAGAAGAACCATGATTGTAACAAACGCTTTAGAGAATGGATTTTAGACTCGGGCATTTCAACCAATGAAGAATTGGAAAGCTTGGAGAAAGAAATAAAAAAATCAGTAAGAAAGGCTAAAAAAGAAGCGTGGTCAGAGCATTTGGCCAGTCATCAACAAACTAAGAAAAGCTTAGTGGTTCTTTTGAACAATGTGGCGAATACAAGTCAAAACAAGGGCTTTATAACAAAAATCAAAAATGACCTTATTGCCCTTGAAGAACCCATCAAAAAAGATTTGGCCTCAAGTGCAAGAAAAGCATTGCGGCATCTTATCGGTGAAAATACTACCGAAAAAAATATTTTAGTTGAATGGACCAATCATTTTCTAGAGGACAACCAGACCAGAAATAGTCAGTATCTATATAACGAATATGCGAATAGGGCAACGACCGTTTCCGAGATAAAACCGATTTATGACCATAACCCTGAAAAGGTGGATGGTAGAATTATCTTAAGGGATAATTTTGATAAGCTTTTTGAAAAATATCCAAAATTATTGGTTTTTGGTGAAGATAGTGGTGCCATAGGCGATGTCAATCAAGGTTTGGAAGGCCTACAGAAAAAGTATGGCGAAATACGTGTAGCCGATACCGGAATTCGAGAATCTACCATCATTGGCCAAGGTATTGGTATGGCCTTACGTGGCCTACGACCCATTGCAGAAATACAGTATCTCGATTATATATTTTATGCCATGCCAACCCTGACCGATGATCTTGCCACACTGAGATATCGCACTTTCAATAAACAAAAGGCACCCCTGATCGTAAGAACCAGAGGCCATCGACTAGAAGGTATTTGGCACTCGGGATCTCAAATGGGCGGCCTGATCCATGTGCTACGAGGCATTTATATTCTCTCTCCAAGAAATATGACCCAAGCAGCAGGGTTTTATAATACCCTATTAAAAAGTGATGAACCGGCCTTGGTGATAGAAAGCCTTAACGGGTATCGATTAAAAGAATCACTGCCCAAGAACCTTGGTGAATTTTGTACGCCTATTGGGGTTGTCGAAACCTTGAAGGTGGGCATCGATATTACTCTAGTCTCCTATGGTTCTACATTGCGTATTGTTTTAGAGGCGGCCAAAGAACTGAGAGAAGTGGGTATTGATGCCGAAGTGATCGATGCGCAGACATTATTGCCTTTTGACATTCGGCACGAGGTTCTTGAAAGTGTCAAAAAAACCAATAGATTATTGGTAGTCGATGAGGATGTGCCGGGAGGATGTTCTGCCTACCTTCTCAATGAAATCATTGAAAAACAAGGTGCTTATAAGTATTTAGATAGTGCCCCCCAAACGCTAACGGCCCATGCCCACCGACCTGCGTACGGTACCGACGGAGATTACTTTTCAAAACCAAACCGAGAGGATATTTTTGAAAAAGTCTACAATATTATGCACGAGGCCGATCCTGAAGAATATCCTAGACTACGTTAATTAAGACCTACAAAGTTTTACCCGCTCGCTGAAGGAGGAAAACCTTGTAAGTCTCTATATCCAATTTAATTTTTGATATCGTTTTTCTTTTCCTTGAGTGCGGGAAGTATCGGTTTGCCATCGGCATCGATTTCTATAATGGCATCAAAGCCGAGTTCGTCAAGTTTATCTACTATTTTAGCCCTATCACCTACCATAAACCAGTTGACAGCATCTGGTTTTATCACCTTTTCACTTACGTTCTGAATATCTTTCAAAGATAGATCGCGAACACTGGCATCGTATTTCTGGTAATAGTCATCGTCAAGGCCATACTTTACGAGATTGGCAACTGAACCGTTCACAGAGGCATTCGTTTCCCATTGCCCAGGAAGTTTTAATATCTGATTGGCCTTCACCTTATCTACCTCTTCTTGGGTTGCGGGCCTCGTATTGATGAAATCGGATATTTCTTTTCGAAATTCGGTCACAGACTCGGCGGTCTTATCTGTCTGAACCGAAGCGTATACCAAGAAAGGACGCTCTTGTTTAGCTCCCATTACAAATCCTCCTGCACCATATGACCAATGCTTGTCTTCTCTTAAATTCATATTGATTCTAGAGGTAAAAGTGCCCCCTAAAATATTCATCATCTGTTCTAGGGCCACTTCAGAAACGTCTCCGTATTTCTCGGTTAAATGTCCGGCTACGATTACAGATTGTTGCGATTCAGGCCGATCCATTAAGTACAGGGTATTTTTTGAATTTACTTTTGGCTTGTTAAAAGTCATTTCAGGCACATCTGCTTTTTTCCATTTTCCCAATGATTTTTCTAATTTGGTTTTTAGATACTTCATCTCAACATCACCGGTAACAACAATAGTGGCGTTATTGGGTTTGATCCAAGTCTCATAAAACTTCACCACATCATCTCTGGTCAAATTCTCAACGGTTTCTTCATAGCCCGTACCCGAAAAAGGATTACTATAGGGGTGACCTTCACCGTACAAGTATTTGTTCATTACCCTAAGGGCCATTGAAAAGGGTCTTGATTTTTCTTTTTTAATATTGTTTATTTGTTCGTTCTTTAAACGATCGAATTCCTTTTGGGGGAAAGCCGGATTTAGTATCACTTCGGCAAAAAGATCTATACTCGCATCTAAACTTGGTTTTAAGGTGTTCAAATAAACATTTGAATTGTCTTGACTTGAGAACGTATATAGACCCGCTCCCAAAAGTTGAAGTTTTTCATTGATCTGCAAAGTGTTCATGTCCTTAGTGCCCTCGTCCATCAAGTTCATGGCCAAGGATGCTGTACCAGGGCTAGCAAGAAAATCTGTTTTATACCCAGCATCGATTATCAAATTCATTACGATTGTAGACACTCCTGTTCTTTTGGCCAGAACAATATTTAGTCCGTTCGATAATTTGGCCCGTTCCAATACGGGGAACTTAGAACTTTTTGGTGCACCCAACTCTGGTAATTTAGATCGGTCAACCGTTGATTTCTCAACGACATAATCAGGAAAAGGATTGCAGACCAAGGTATGTTTACCTTTGGTCAACCATTTTTTCGCTGTATTTTGCACATCTAAAATAGTGGCATCTTCAACAAATTTTAATACTGTTTTGTAATATGAGGCATCGCCAAAATAGGTTTCGTTAGAGGCCAGTATATCTGAAACCCCGCCAAAGCCCCCTATTCGTTCGAGACCCTTTATGAATCCTGCAAAATATGATGCTTTCACTCGTTTTAATTCTGATTCCGTTGGCCCTTCATTGATCAAGCGGTCGATCTCTGATTGCAATACGCCCATCACCGTATCAACATCTTCGCCAGATTTCACATTGACCATGGCAATAAAGTTACTTGATAGCTCTTTTGAAGCTTGATATGAAACGACGGAACTAGCAGTCTGATCGTCATATACCAGTTTTTTGTAAAGTCTGGAATTCTTCCCGCTGGTCAAAATGGCCGATATCAAATCAAAATGAATGTCTTCTCTCTCACCAAATTGTGGGGTATTCCATGCAAAAAGAATTCTCGATTCCGGTACCCTATCTTCATATACTTGATAGGTGTCGCCCCCATGCACAGGAATATTAACCTCTTGTCTCGCAATGGTCGGCCCCGCAGGAATATCACCAAAATACTTTAATACCTTTTTATAGACTTCTTTCGGATTGATGTCTCCAGCAACGGCAACAACTGCATTTGCCGCACCATAATATGATTTAAACCATTCTTGTACATCTTCCAACGAAGCGGCATTAAGATCTTCCATCTTACCAATAACCGTCCAAGAATACGGATGCCCAACCGGATGCATGGCCGAGTTCAATAAATTTCTTTGTCTTCCATAAGGTTGGTTTTCACCTTGTCGTTTTTCGTTTTGAACAACACCTCTTTGTTCATCTAATCGTTCTTGATCAATGGCCCCGAGTAAATGGCCCATTCGATCTGATTCAAGAAACAATACTTGATCCAAGGCCGAAACCGGTACGTTCTGAAA
>CAZEUV010000033.1:5568-6628 GCA_964515285.1 uncultured Maribacter sp.
TCATAATTTATTTCAATTTGATCTGCGTTGAATTCAAAACTCTGCGCATTCTGCTTCTGTGCTGTCAAGAACAACAAGAAAAATACAATAACTACTTTTTTCATGATTGATGGTTTTAATTTTAATGATTTTGTGTAACAAAGTAAATATAGCCATTAAAGCACTTAGCTACAATTTTTTATGATTTGTACTATAAACAGAACCGATCGCTCGAAACCTAAGTTTATGACTTCGATAATTAGGGTTAGAAATCCAGAGCCATAAATGGCGATTAGATAATCTTAACAAGTAGTTCTTTCAATAAATCTGCTTGCGATACATTAGTGGCTCCAACGCCTTTTCCCTTAAGATCAAGTTCACGAAGATGCGAAATAACGGCACTGACCTTTTTCATAGGGTAATTTCTGGCCGCCACTTGATACTCATTTACGAAATAAGGATTAATACCCAACAAGCTAGCTACACTTCTAGGGTTGTGGTCTTTCATACCGTGATATTTCAATAGTTGAGTAAAGAACGTGTACAGCAAAGTGACCGTGACAACAAACGGATTATCTTTTGGATTTTGGGCAAAGTAATTGAGTATTCTTGTTGCCTTAACGACATTGCGTTCGCCAATGGCCTTCTTTAATTCAAAGTTATTGTAGTCTTTGCTTATGCCAATGTGTTTTTCAATATGCGCTGGGGTGATTTCTGTCTCTTTAGTAAGTACCAGTTGTAATTTTTCAAGCTCGTTGTTTATTTTACTAAGGTCGGTTCCTAAAAACTCAACGAGCATTACGGCCGCTTTTGGTGATATCTTGTACCCTTTTCCTTGTAAAACCTTACGGATCCAATCAGCTACCTTGTTTTCGTACAGTTTCTTGCTTTCAAAACAAACGCCATTTTTCTTGATTAGCTTATAGACCTTTTTACGTTTGTCGAATTTGTTGTATTTATAGCACAGCACTAAAACAGTGGTTGGTTGCGGGTTCTCTGCATAAGAGGCCAATTTATCTATGGTTCTTGCCAAATGTTGGGCTTCTTTGACAATGACCACCTGCCTTTCGGCCATCATAGG
>CAZEUV010000033.1:6728-10508 GCA_964515285.1 uncultured Maribacter sp.
ACTTTCGCTTCAAAAATAGCGAAAATAAAATCCACATATTTGATGTCATCCGTAAAAAATTCGTGGTTCTACAGCCAGAAGAATGGGTGCGCCAACATGTCGTACATCATTTAATGGAAATCAAACAATACCCAAAAAGTCTGATTAACGTAGAAAAGCAATTGATTATCAACACGCTAAAAAAAAGATACGACATTGTGGTTTTCAATTCAGATAGCTCAATTGAGATTTTAATCGAATGTAAAGCTCCGAAAATCAAAATAGACCAAACTACTTTTGATCAGATCGCCCGTTATAATATGAACCTAAAGGCGAATTATTTGATGGTTACAAACGGATTGGAACATTTCTATTGTAAAATGGATTTTGAAGAAGAAAAATATACGTTTCTAAGGGATATTCCTGATTTTAGCCGTTAATTTGCCATCGATTTGCGCATAGCCATTGTCATATTGAACTGGAACGGGGTGACTCTTTTAGAGAGTTACCTGCCTTCGGTCACCCAATATTCGGAGGGAGCTGATATTTACGTGGCCGATAATGCCTCGACCGATAGTTCGGTCGCATTTATAAAAGCCAACTACCCATCGATAAAGATTGTTCAGAACTCAACGAATGGCGGATTTGCCAAAGGGTACAATGATGCCTTGAAACATGTAGATGCCGATTTGCTCTGTTTATTGAATTCAGATGTTGAAGTTACCGAAAATTGGCTTGAGCCGATAAAAAATGCTTTTGTAGAGTTACCTGATGTCTCGATTATTCAACCAAAAATACTGGATCTAAAACAAAAGGATCATTTTGAATATGCAGGTGCTGCAGGCGGATTTATCGATCAACTAGGTTACCCCTTCTGTCGTGGACGCATTTTTCAGGTCTTGGAAAAAGATAATGGTCAATATGACGACATACATGAGATTTTTTGGGCGACAGGAGCCTGTATGTTCATAAAAAAAGAACTTTTCGAGAGCCTTGGCGGATTCGATGAAGATTATTTCGCCCATCAAGAAGAAGTTGACCTTTGTTGGAGGGCGAAGAACCAAGGGCATAAGGTTTATTACGTAGGTGCATCTAAAGTATATCATTTAGGTGGGTCGACCCTGAGTAACATGAACCCAAAAAAGACCTACTTGAATTTTAGGAATTCTTTGTTCTCGATTACCAAGAACCTACCCCGAAGAAAGGCGTTTGCTATTATTGGTATTCGGTTGCTACTCGACGGGGTTGCGGCAATGCGTTTCGTTCTTCAATTAAAGCTCAGCCATTGTTGTGCCATTTTACGGGCACACCTAAGTTTTTACGGACATTTTGGAAAGATGTACAGAAAAAGGGAAAAAGCTAATTTTATATTAAATTACTACTCCACGAAATCCATTGTATGGTCACACTTCGTACATCATAAGAACACTTATGACGTATTAATAAAAGATTGACTAATTTTACTATATCAATAAAGGTCGATCTGTATATTTTTACAGTATTCGAACAACATCAAAAACAAATAGCAAACATTAATATTTAAGTAACATTATCATGAAAAAAATCATTTTAGGTGTTTTAGGGGTTACCCTTTTGTTATCTTCTTGTGTATCACAGAAGAAATATGCCGACTTAGAAACAAAAGCTAAGGAGACGCAAGATCTATTGAATTCAGCCACGGTCAAATTAAACGACTGTATGGAAGAAAAAGCATCAGCGACCTCAAGGGCGAAAACTTTACAAGATCAAAATGCCTTTCTTAAGGCCAATAACCAAGAGCTCATCAATAATATGGGCAATTTGACCACCTTGACTACCAAAGGTGCCGAAAACCTTGAAAAATCTCTTGAAAGCCTTCAAGAAAAAGATTTGACCATTCGTAAGTTGAACGATGCGATTACCCGTAGAGATTCTGTAAACCTTTCATTGGTTCAGAGCTTAAAAGGGGTTTTGGGTAACCTTGATGATGAGGATATCACCATTAGCGTTGAAAAAGGAGTGGTATTTGTTTCAATATCAGATAAATTACTGTTCAGTAGCGGAAGCTATAATATCACCAGCCGAGCAAAAGAAGTATTGGGCAAAGTTGCTCAGGTGGTGAACAACAAGCCCGATTTCGAATTCATGGTCGAAGGTCATACCGATGACGTGCCATACAATAAAAAAGGTAATATATTAGACAATTGGGATTTAAGTGTAAAGCGTGCCACGGCAGTAGTACGTATACTTCAAAATGACTATGGTGTAGACCCTAAGCGTATGACAGCAGCTGGTAGAGCAGAATATGTTCCACTATCAGTAACTGAGAAGTCTAAAAACAGAAGGACTAGAATCGTGGTTCTTCCAAAAATCGACCAATTCTATAGTATGATCGAAGAGGGCATGAAAGATCCAGCGATCAACAACTAGTAACGATATAACTTACAGTTTACAGACAAACCGCAGCTTTGGAAGTTGCGGTTTTTTTGTTTTCCAATTCTTAGTCGTGAACTCAAAAGATATCTAAACTTCCTTTTCCCTCACGAATTATTTGAGGTTCGCCCTTTGAAAGATCTATAATCGTCGATGCCATATTATCGCCATAGCCGCCATCAATAACTACGTCGACAAGGTTTTTCCATTTGTCAAAAATCAGTTCAGGATCTGTGGTATATTCCAATAGTTCATCTTCATCACGAATCGATGTCGAAACAATGGGGTTTCCTAATTCCTCTACCAATGCCTTTGCTATTGAATTATCAGGTACACGAATACCTACCGTCTTTTTGTTCTTAAAACTTTTGGGCAAATTATTATTTCCTGATAAAATAAAAGTATAAGGTCCTGGCAAGGCCCGTTTTAAGATTTTAAACGTAGGTGTGTCCAATTGCCTCGCATAGTCAGAAAGATTACTTAAGTCAGCACATATAAAAGACCAATTGGCCTTTGCCAGCTTTATTCCTTTTATGCGGGCAATCTTCTCTAAAGCACGGGTTTGGGTAATATCACAACCAAGGCCGTAGATTGTATCAGTGGGATATATGACCAATCCACCTTTTTTTAAAATCTCCACGACCCTTTTGATTTCCTTTGGATTCGGATTTTCTTCGTATATTTTAATGAATTCGGCCATAAGTTTTTATCAAAACAAACGTTTTAATACCAATTTAACTATAAAATGTCGCACATAAATCGTTTCTTTTTTGCTTGAATGTCGTTAAAAAACAAAACCGTAGCTATGGCTATGCTCGTATTTTTTGTCTAATTCAAACAAAAAATAATTCTATTTACCTATACGGTATTTTATAGTTAAATTGGTATAGCAAAGTACGTAAATATTTTTCTTATGAAAACCTTTAAACTTCTTATAATAACCGTTGTTGCCATTGGCTGGGTATGCACCTCTTGCTCCTCAGGCGATTCTATAAAAAAAGAACCAGAGGTTGCTTTAGAGAATAAGACAATGTTAAATGTTTCCTATGGAACCGATACAGATCAAGTTTATGACATTTTTCTTCCCGAAGGTAGAACCTTGAACACCAAAATTTTGATATTGGTACACGGAGGTGGATGGAAAGAGGGCGATAAGGCAGATATGAACGGTTTTAAAGATTTTATACGAGCACAGCTACCCGATATTGCGGTAGTGAATATAAACTACCGATTGGCAGATGAAAACAATTCGCCCTACCCTATGCAGATCAATGATATCACAAGCATAATCAATGATTTAAAAGAACGTAAAACGGAATATCAAATAGGAACCGAATTGGGGTTTTTGGGCATAAGTGCGGGTGCACATCTCTCGTTATTGTGGAGTTA
>CAZEUV010000033.1:10608-17309 GCA_964515285.1 uncultured Maribacter sp.
TAACAGAGGCAACCGCATCTGTACTTAGCATTGAAAATTTTCATCAATGCTACATCTTCTATTGTTAATTTTAAAAAGAGAAAAAATGAATACTACTATAAAAGTTGCCGTTATCGGTGGCACGGGCAAGGCAGGCAAGTACCTTGTTCAACAATTATTAAAACAAGGCTTTCACTTCAAGGTTCTTGTTCGAAACCCTGAAAGATTTAAAATAGAAAACCCATTAATCGAGGTCGTTCACGGCAATGTTGCCGATTATGAAACCGTATTGACTTTGTTGAAGGGTTGTGATGCCCTCATCAGCACTTTGAGCTTGGGTATACCTGCCAGCGAGCTAACGATTTTCAGTACCGCAACAAAGCATATCATTCGGGCAATGACCGTTCTAAATCTCAAACGTTATATAGTTCTTACGGGACTGAATGTAGACACCCCTTTTGACAGAAAAGGACCCAAAACAAAGTTTGGCACAGATTGGATGTATACCAATTACCCTATATCTACGGCCGATAGACAAGCTGAGTATGATCTTCTTACTAAAAGCACACTTGATTGGACTTTGGTGAGGCTACCCATGATCCAACTTACAGATGAGCGAAAAGAGATTAGGGTTAGCTTATGTGATTGTTTGGGTGATACTATCAGCGCAACTGATTTGGCATATTTTCTGATCAAACAATTGAAAGATGTGACTTATCTAAAGAAAGCGCCTTTTATTGCAAATGTTTGATTTGGTGGCTAAATAAGGCTTCAGACCTACAAGGTTTCCCTCCTACGGAGGGTAAAACCTAGTAGGTCTCTCAGATATTAATCACGATCAATATCCTCAATATTGCCTGCGTCATACATCGCTTGTACTTCTGCCGTGGTAAGTACGTATACTAATTTGTCATAATTATCAGGAGTATCGATTTCGTCAATACCCGTAATTTTATCGGTTACAAAGTCATTATAATTCACATACATACTATCTTGAAAAACTTCGACCACTTTAAAAGTAGAATAGAAATCCGCTTCGGTTTTAAAGGTGTATTTATCGTACATGGCCGGGTTTAATACCAGTTTGGCCACCTTGTCCTTTGTCATTTTACTTGAAAAAGCTCCTGCCGCCATTAATAGCGCAACTAAAGCTAAACCTGTATATTTCCATATAGGTGTGCTTACGTTTCCTTTGAAGTTCTTATATGCTAATTTGCCATCATCGTTAAGTTCTTTTTGCTTAAATCCCTTATGGCAGTTTTGACATTCAAATACCCCTGTTTTTCCCATCGGGAAAAAGGGAATCCAAAAAACATGGGCATGACGTCCATAAATACTTGCCGTTAATGACCCTTTTGTTTGACAATTTGGGCAACTGGCATTCTGCAATTGTTCTGATTTCAAATGTGTCGCTTGACTTCCGAAAATAATCATATGACTGTTTTTATAGGAAATAAACGGAAGAAAATCAGGACTATTGCATTTTTAGGGAAGAGAGAATACCTAAGGAAAAGCTATTGTCTCAACGAAAGACAATTTTGGTTATGATCAAACTAGTAAAAAAATCTAGTAGATCTACCCAATAACCTCTAATTTGGCAAAACGGAGCAACAACTTCTTTACATCTCCTTTTGCGAATTGTATTTCAGCTTTTTTGTCATTACCAACGCCTTCTATCTTCAAGACCTTGCCTCGACCAAATCGGGTATGGTTTACGAGTGCGCCTTCAGCTAAATTAGGGTCAATGGTGTTTGTATTACCGACCGAAGAGGACAATTGGGGTTTTAATTTTCTGAGTTTACGCAGTTGGTTGGCATTGGGCTTGCCTACAAGTGGGGGGTTGCCGTTGACGGGTTTTGCCTGTCTTAGGCTGCTTTTATCGACCTCGCCAAAAATATCGGCATCAACTAGTGACTTATAGCGATAAGCAGTGTTATCGATCGGCACTAGATTCTCTACATACTGCTCGTCGATCTCCTCTAAAAACCTGCTGGGTTCAGCATCGATCAATTTCCCCCAACGGTATCGGTTTTGGGTGTACGTCAAATAAACCTGTTTTTCAGCTCTCGTCAAGGCAACATAAAAAAGCCTGCGCTCCTCTTCCAATTCACTTCGGGTGTTCATACTCATAGCGGAGGGAAACAGGTCTTCCTCCATTCCCACAACATACACGTACGGAAATTCCAGACCTTTCGCCAAATGAATGGTCATCAGCGCCACTCGGTCATCATCACCCGTATCTTTGTCTAAATCGGTCGCTAGGGCCACATCTTCCATAAACTCCGAAATACTTCCCGTTGCATCGGCCAGCTCTTTTTGCCCTTCCACAAAATCCTTTATCCCATTGAGCAGCTCTTCAATATTTTCCATTTTGGCGATTCCTTCGGGAGTACCATCCTTTTTAAACTCCAACAGAATCCCTGTTTTTTTGGCTACATGCTCGGCAAGAACAAAAGCATCGACTCCCTCGTTCATTATCTGGAAGCTCTTGATCATGGTCACAAAATTATACAGCTTGCTTTTGGTGCCCGAGTTGATCTTCAGGTCTATTTTATCGATATTCTCGATAACCTCAAAGATAGAACGCCCATAATGGTTTGCGGCGACTGCTAATTTTTCCATAGTGGTCTGCCCTATGCCCCTGCTAGGGAAATTGATGATCCGCTTTAAGGCCTCCTCATCTTTGGGGTTGATGACCAAACGCAGATATGAGAGTACATCTTTGATTTCTTTTCGTTGGTAAAATGATAATCCCCCATAGATACGATAGGGAATATCACGTTTACGAAGTGCATCTTCAATTGCACGAGATTGGCTGTTGGTTCGGTACAAAACGGCAAACTGCCCATTGGGCATTTGATGTTGCATTCGGTTTTCCCAAATAGATCCTGCCACATAACGGCCTTCTTCTGCATCGGTAGTACTGCGGTGAACAATAATCGACGAACCTTCATCATTGGCCGTCCACACTACTTTTTCAAGTTGGTTCTTGTTTTTGGCTATGATCGAATTGGCCGCATTCACGATATTTTTAGTCGATCTGTAATTCTGTTCCAAACGGTACATGCCTACATTGTCGTAGTCTTTTTGAAAATTCAGAATGTTATTGATATTGGCTCCACGAAAAGAATAGATACTCTGTGCATCATCGCCCACCACACAAATGTTCTGGTATCTATCTGACAAGGCCTTTACGATCAAATATTGCGAATGGTTGGTATCTTGGTACTCATCGACCAATATATAGCGAAACCGATCTTGATATTTCATCAATACCTCGGGAAAACGGTTCAATAGCTCATTGGTACGAAGAAGAAGGTCATCGAAATCCATCGCTCCGGCCTTAAAACAACGCTCTACATAGTTATGATAGATATCGCCCATTCTAGGACGTTTCGCCATGGCATCGGACTCCACTAACTCAGGGTTGTTCAAATAGGCCTTAACGGTAATCAAACTGTTTTTGTACGAAGAAATTCGGTTCTGTACCTGTTTGTATTTATAAATATCCTTGTCCAGGCCCATTTCCTTGATAATCGAAGAAATCAGCCGTTGGGAATCTTGCGTATCGTAAATGGTGAAATTACTCGGAAACCCAAGTTTATCACCATCAAAACGCAGCAATTTCGCAAAAACGGAATGAAAAGTCCCCATCCAAAGGTTTTTGGTCTCGGCCGTACCCACTATTTCGGCAATCCGCTTTTTCATCTCACGAGCGGCCTTATTGGTAAAGGTCAAAGCAAGAATATTGAACGCATCTACCCCCTGCGCCATCAAGTGGGCAATACGAAAGGTCAATACCCTGGTCTTACCTGATCCTGCACCGGCAATAACCATCAACGGGCCGTCTTTGTGCAGTACGGGTGCCTTTTGGGCATCATTCAACTGGTCTATAAAATTCTCCAATTTCTTGTACGGATTTAATACTTAGAGGCTGTTTGGAAACATATCAATTATTTTTTTATGCTTCTTTTTGAGCATTATTTCGTTAAAATTTTGAACGATAACCCTGCTATCCTTAAAAATTTTGCCTCATCCTGCCCAAAAACAATCTATAATCCCGAAGTTTCGGGACTAATCATATATTTCCAAACAGCCTCTTAAAAAGAGGGTGAATTTAGCCATAATTACCTGTATCCTAAAAATTGCGACATAATAATTATGAACAATCCGACGTAGTTTTATTGAATTTGAATATATTTAGAAAATCAAAATGAACCAATGAAAAACCCAACCTGCGCTACGCTTTTTTTAGGATTGATTTTCTGCGCTACGACAATGCTATCACAAACCAGATCTAAAGGGCCGGTAATTATGGGGTTCGGTGAGGTATTTACCATTGAAAATACCGATTTCAAAGTAGATGTAAGCAAAGAATACAAAGCCGTTTTTGATATCATGAACTCTCCTGAATCAAATGAAGACCTTAATACTAGTATTGAGACCGCAGCCCGTTTTTTGAATATGCATGCCCAAAGCGGAGTGCATATTGAGCAATTGAAAGTGGCATTGGTGGTTCATAACAAAGCGTCAAAAGACCTGATCACTCATGAAGCATATCAAAAACGATATGGTACAGACAACCCCAATCTAGAATTGATCCAGGCTCTTTTAGATGCTGGCGGTGAAATCATCTTTTGTGGGCAGTCTTCTATAGCACGCGATTTTCCGAAAGAAGAACTTATCAAAGGCGTTCAATTATCATTGTCGGCAATGACGGCATTGATTCAACTACAAGATGAAGGTTATAGACTTATAAAATTTTAAATCAGATACTTATGAAAAAATCATTACTTGTATTATTATTATTTACAGGATGCTTTGCCCTTGCGCAAGAGGCCAATTTTGAAAAGGATTACAGTGCTGTTTCGAGCAAGGTAATCGAATGGAGGAGACACTTTCATCAAAACCCCGAACTGGGCAACCGTGAATTTAAAACCGCCGAAATAATTGCAAAACACCTAAAATCACTAGGTATAGAGGTACAGACCGGCGTGGCACATACCGGTGTTGTAGGTATTCTCAAAGGGAAACAATCAGGTAAGGTTGTCGCTCTTAGGGCTGATATTGATGCCTTACCAGTAACTGAACGCAATGACCTACCCTATAAGTCGAATGTAACTTCAGAGTTTATGGGAGAAAAAGTAGGCGTCATGCACGCTTGTGGCCATGACACCCATACCGCAATATTAATGGGTGTTGCCGAAGTTCTTTCAAAAAATAAAGACGCCATAAAAGGCACTGTGAAATTTATCTTTCAACCTTCAGAAGAAGGACCGCCACCAGGTGAGGAAGGTGGTGCCCTGATGATGGTAAAGGAAGGTGTTATGGAAAACCCCAAAGTAGATGCGATTTTCGGACTTCATATAAACTCACAGACCCCTGTTGGCGTAATTCGTTACAAATCTGGTGGAATAATGGCGGCGGCTCAACTCTTCATCATCAATGTAAAGGGAAAACAAAGCCACGGTTCTCAACCTTGGTCCGGTGTGGATCCTATTTTAATCAGCGCCAAGATCATTGACGGCCTTCAAACCATTATCAGCCGTGAGACCGAATTGACAAAAGAAGCCGCTGTAATTACCGTGGGCAAGATCAAGAGCGGGGTTCGATTTAACATCATTCCTGAAAGTGCTGAAATGATCGGTACTATCAGAACATTGGACTATGATATGAAAGACCTGCTTAACAAAAGAATGATGGAAATGGTACCCGCTATCGCAAAGGCCTATGGCGGCGAGGCGACCATTGAAATCAAAGATGCCACTGATATTACCTATAACGACCCCGCTTTAGTGGATCAGATGGTGCCCACCATGCAGCGTGTTGCGGGTACCGAAAATGTGCACACTATGAAGGCAATTACCGGTGCTGAGGATTTTTCTTATTTTCAAAAGGAAGCACCTGGTTTTTACTTTTTTCTGGGCGGCATGACGCCTGGTGCTACAGAATCGTTTCCGCACCATACACCTGATTTTTTAATCGATGACAGCGGTCTGATGCTCGGAGTTAAGACATTGACACAAATGAGCCTTGATTACCTTAATAAGTAAAAAGAAACTATTCAAGTAAGCAATACACATTTAACCGACCATTATTGAATATGGATTCAATTTTAACTTTCTTATCAAACATCTCATGGTGGCTATGGGTTGTGATTGCCCTAGCACTTGTTGCTATCCGTGATATTTTTATTCAAAAGTCGCATACCGTATCACATAACTATCCTGTAGTAGGGCATTTACGGTATTGGTTAGAGAGCATTGGCCCTGAAATGCGCCAGTATTTTGTAGCGAACAACCGTGAAGAACTGCCCTTTAACCGTATCGAACGCGGATGGATTTATGCATCTGCAAAAAAAGAGAACAACTACGAAGGTTTTGGTACAGATCGAGATATATATGCCCACCAGCATATTTTTGTCAAAAATCAAATGATGGCCTATCAGGTTGGAGAAAATCACCCCAATGTCAAAGACAAATCTTTTATACCCTGCGCTAAGATTATGGGTGCCTATAACCAACGTAGAAAACCATACCGACCTGCATCGGCGATAAATGTATCGGCCATGAGTTTTGGTTCGCTTTCGGCTACAGCAGTAAAAGCCATGAACAAAGGGGTTGCGAAAGCAGGTGCATATCACAATACAGGTGAAGGAGGACTCTCTCCCTATCACAAACAAGGTGGTGATGTGATTTTCCATTTTGGAACCGGGTATTTTG
>CAZEUV010000033.1:17409-26190 GCA_964515285.1 uncultured Maribacter sp.
CCCTATCACAAACAAGGTGGTGATGTGATTTTCCATTTTGGAACCGGGTATTTTGGGGTTCGTTCAAAGGAAGGAAGCCTCTCCATAGAAAAATTAAAAAAACTGGTTGCTGAGAACCCCTGTATAAAAGCAATAGAGATCAAGCTGTCACAAGGTGCCAAGCCCGGAAAGGGTGGCGTATTGCCCGGGGCGAAAATCACAGCTGAAATTGCGGGAATACGAGGTGTGGAAATAGGAAAAGACGTACTCTCACCTGCTACGCACAAGGCTTTTGGCAACATTCGCGAACTCATGCAGCTGATTGAAACCATTGCAGAAGAAACCGGACTACCGGTAGGAATAAAAGCCGCTATCGGAAAATTGGACCAATGGGAAGAGTTGGCCGATATAATGGTGGAAACAGGTAAAGGCCCTGATTTTATTACCGTAGATGGTGGCGAGGGAGGCACTGGTGCCGCTCCCCCATCCTTTGCCGATCACGTATCATTACCTTGGGTATACGGGTTTTCAAGTTTATACAAAGTATTTTTAAAACGAAACCTCACGGATCGGATCGTATTCATAGGTAGTGGTAAGTTAGGTTTTCCGGCCAAGGCGGCCATGGCTTTTTCAATGGGCGTAGATGTTATCAACGTTGCCCGTGAGGCAATGATGAGCATTGGGTGTATTCAAGCCCAGGTATGCCATACCAATAAATGCCCTGCAGGTATTGCTACCCAAAATAAATGGCGTCAAAACGGAATCAATGTTCCTCTTAAATCAGATCGATTGGCGCAATACTTCAAAACCTTTCGAAAAGAATTCTTAGAAATAACCCATGCAGCAGGTTATGAACACCCATGCCAATTCACTATGCAGGATATTCAGGTAAATGTAGATGACAATGACTTGAACAGGGATTTAAAATCTACTTACGGTTACCAAAAAGCCAAGGTGGACTTTTCAGGAGTAGATCAACTCAAGGCGTGTGAATATTTAGGTGGAAAAGGCTAATATACTTTATTCAACCATTCGTAAACGCGTTTATAGATAGGTTCATCTTCTTTTTCAATGCTGTACTTAAAATTGCCTTCAGCTCCCAAATTACTATATACTTTTTCAGGATAGACCAATAGGTCAGAGGTTTTGATTTTCGATAAAGGTGATCCGTCACTGGAAAGGGGATTGATAATTGAGATTTTTCTAGGATAAAGGGCAGCCATCAAATCAGCCAAATCATATTCGGTAATCGCACCCGCTACCGTAGAAGGAATAAACGCAGGTAAGTATTTTTCTGTCAATGCAATATCGGCAAAACTTAAAAAAGGGCGTACCAAACATATTTTTTGAATCGTTTCGTCAAAAGTAGCCGCATGTAATAGTTCGCTTCCGATAGTACCTGAGGCAAGTGCAGATATGGTTTTATAATTTCCAATATCAGTTTTAATAAAATGCACCACCCTAAGAATATCTTCGGTCCTCAATGCAACAGTGGATTTATTCGTCAAGATTCCCGCAAACCACTGGTTATACGATGTATTACCAATATAGGCATCTCCCTTCAAATACCCAGGGCCTAAACTACCGATGCCCGCCACGTCATAAACCAGAACGGAATAACCTTGCTGCAATATTGGGTGCACTAAGCTGTCTTTCTTTATTCCGTTTTCCATTCCCAATTCATCAAGAATAAGAACCACTTCATTTTTTTTGTTTTTAACTGGCGTGAACAAAACGACAGGAAGCATATAATCACCACTTCCGGGAATCAGGTATTTTTCCAACACATATTCTTTTTCTACGAAACGTCCTGAAAACAATGATTTTCCAAAATTCTTTGGGTATTCAAACCCAGATATATGCTTCGCTGAGGCGACAACAGTTTTGATATGCATAGGATCCGCCCTAGAAACCTTTAATTTTACGACCTGCGCTTCTACTACCTTTTTGTTCAAGGAAAAGAGAGTCTCCCCTTTGAGAGAAGTTGCTAATTGCCCAGTCTTTGTCGTCCACAGTTCTTTCTCTTCCAAAACTTCCACATCAAGGTCATCAGAACTCCCAGGATTGTTCAAGTGGTTTTGAAAAAAAGCGTACATGGCCTCACGGTTCTTTTTTGTGGAAATATGAACGTCATCATCCTCAACCATGCTTATTAGACTTCCGTCACCCAAACCTTCATAAAAACGTTTGACTTCCTTATATGTGTCCCTTGCTCCCTGTATGCTAAAAAAATCACGTGTTGTTGTAAGCATCAAAGTAGGTTTGGGTGCCCTGACCTCTAATAAATCTGCGTGGTCTATTCCTTCATTAATCATATGAACAAGGTTTTGTTCTGCATCTTGGGGACCTATCGTTTTTAAAATATACTCCATGCTCGTGATAAAACATTCGGGGGCCGCTGCCAATATTCGCTCGTCAAAAGCTGCCGTAAAAGCAGTCTGCGTACCGCCTCCAGATCTTCCGGTCATTCCGATTCTTTTTGGGTCCACTTCTTTTCGAGTGAGTAAATAATCAACAGTCCGTATACCATCCCATACAAAATAATTGGTGGGCGAATATCCTGAAATATAGCATTGCGCACCAGGATAAGAATGTTCTATGGTAGGCTCAAAATGGGATTTTCCTTCCTTCTTATCAAAATACTGCAAACGTTCTCCTTGGCCCACGGGGTCAAAGGCCAAAACAACGAACCCTTTTTTAACAAGGTTAATAATGATATGTTGGTAGGTTTCGCTGCGAAAACCATTTTCTGTATGGCCACTGGCATATATGATTGCAGGTAACTTACCTTTTCGGTTTTTGGGCAAAAACAAGGCCGCAGTCACATAGTACCCTGGAACGGATTCATAAACCAATTTCTCAACACTATAATCCTTTCGCTCTAACACCCCTGTAATACGAGCGTTTAAGGGTGCTTTTTTAGGAAAGGAACCTATAAGCTGTACTAACTTCTCTTTTACTGTATTCTGCCTATTCAAATAGTCCTTTTTTGATTGCAACTGTGAAATGACAAACTGCCGTTCGTTGAGTTGTTCAAAGGCATGGGAACAAGAGGTTTTGTACATTGCATTTTCAACATCGGAATAAAACTCCCAATAATCGAACAAACCTACATCACCCACTGATTGGGCTGTGATTTCCATAACAAAAAATAGGATAATACATAAGTGAACGAATTTTTTCATCAGAAGTTTTGTTGAAATTCAATGCATTAAAGTACTACCAATTCGCCGTAAAACCAATTTCCACTTATAAGATCTAAATACGAATCTGTATCGTTTCTCTTTTAAAACGTTTTAGGAAGCTATTGTATAATAATATACTTTTGTTGAACGTTAGCTGAAAACAATGAATTTTGCAGCTATAAAAAACACCTGATTTCTATGAGACAATTTACAATTACCTCTTGCTTTATCCTTTTCACCGCAATGTCTTTGCACTCTCAAAAAAAGAGCGAGTTGATTGCTGAGATACTTACTTTAAAAACACAACTTGACTCGGTAAAGGCTGAAATATTTGAAGCTCGAAAGAACGAAAAGGTTAGTCTGGCAGAGGCTACGTCGTATAAAGAACAAGTGGTCGAATTACAAGACGCAAACACCACTTTGCTCAAAAACCTCAGTAGTTTTGCTGAAGTTTCAAGTAAAAACTCTGATAACATCAGCAAGGCGATGACAAGTCTTAATGAGAAAGAAAAGCAGTTGAAATCAATCAATGACGCTATAAGCTCTAATGATTCAACTGCTGTAATCGTTCTAACCAATGTCAAACAGACCCTTGGCGAAGATGTGAAAATTGGGGTTTCAGGAGGTGCGGTAGTTATTTCCAATAATCTGATTGCTCTTTTTGGGGGTGATACAAGTACTTCAGTTACCACAGAAGCCCAATCTTGGCTTGAGAAAGTCGCGAATATATTGACTGCCAATCCTAAAATGGCGTTGACCATTGAGGGGCTGAGCATGACCGGTAACCTACCATTGGCAACACAGCAAGCGGCCGCTATTTCAGAGGTTTTTCAGAAACAATTTACCATTGCGCCCGAGCGCATTACAATTTTAGGGAAGGATGGTAATTTCAAAGAGGGTATAAACTTAAAAGTACACCCTAAATATGATGTGTTTTACCGTATGGTCAAAGAAAACATGAAGAACGGAAACTAAATAACGGTAGTTTTCCCTAGCCTTATGTTTCGCATACTTTTTCAAAAAAACCTGCGTTCTACTTCAAGTAACCAAAAACCAAAAACATGACCGGAGATCATCTTTTTCAATTGTTCGCTTTTTTAATCCCTTCTTTGGTAACCGGGGGTATCGCATTTTATTTTTTTAAAATGCACACCAATAATGAAGAAGGTAGGCGAAGATATCTTTTGCATAAAGACACACAACAAAATACCTTGCCTATACGATTACAGGCGTATGAACGTATGGCTTTATTTTTAGAAAGAATTTCTCTACCGAGCCTTATGGTCAGAGTTGCGCCACAATCGGCAGATAAAAATGCTTATGAGTCGTTACTCGTTAAAAGCATAGAAAACGAATTTGACCACAACCTGTCACAACAAATTTACCTTTCTGATGATTGTTGGAATGTGATTAAAGCAGCCAAAAGTGCTACGGTACAGATAATTCGTAAAGCTGCAATGAGCGAATCAGACTCCGCAGACAAACTTCGAGAAGACGTTTTAACACAGAGTATGGACAAGCAATCGCCTTCTGCCACAGCTTTGGCTTTTGTGAAAAGGGAAATCAGCACTCTTTGGTAAGCTAAAATCAGACCTCTCAGTCTTGATTGCTTACTAGTGGTTCAAGCTGGTTCAATTCGGTATTCCTATATTTTGCAAAATTAAAGCCACTGCCCCACCATTCGGTCATTTTTTCTTTGTCAAAAATCAATGAATTGGTGGTAAGTACCGTTGGGGTGTAGTAAAAATTGATAATAGCATCGTGATGATTGGCCACGTACTTACCAATTCGAATGTTCTGATCTTCGATCCGATCGAGAATAAACTCAAACATATTGGTCAACAATGAAAAGGGGTTCTTTGAGGGCATACGGTTAAAATGATCGATTTCGGTCTGTAATATGATTACATCAATTTCGGTTGCCCCACGTTTTATGGCCTCCTCAATGGGTACCATATTGCCCAGTCCTCCATCGGCATATTCGCATCCGTTTTTGCGCACTAGGCTCATAAAGGGTGTATAGTTACACGAAATCCATACCCATTCACAAAATTGTTCATAGGTGCAATCGTTGACGCTTTTATATTCAACTTGATTCAAAGAAAGATTTGAAACGGTCACTACCGTATCTTTTGCCCCGTTTTTCATCGTCTCGAACTCTTCAATAGTAATGGTTTCCTTGATTAGCTTTAAAAGGTTAAAGCTCTCGCCAAAAGTCTTGTTGCCACGGTAGAAACTCTTAAGAACGTTCCAATGATTTATGCCTATAGTGTGAACGCCGTGTTTTTTCTCGATCGTGAACGGACAAATACTAAAAATACTTTTTTGATTGACCGAGGTGAATATCTGTTTGATTTTTTCAATCTTGCCAAGTGCCAAGTGCGATATCAAAAGACTGCCCGTAGAAGTGCCTAAAAAAAGATCGTATTCATAGTTCATTTCTTGCATCAAATATTGCGCCACGCCACCTGCAAATGCTCCTTTGCTACCTCCTCCTGAAATGACCAATGCTCTCATTGTTCTTTTAGTTTAGCTTTCAAATAATTCAATTCTTTCCCTTTTAGTTCTTTGACGAGGCTTTTAAGGCGTGTTCTATAGTCGTTGTCTTTCAATAATTCGACGAGCAAATTTCGTGCAAATTTTTTGAATTGCCAACTATGATGAACACTCGCCCCGATTAAATCTTTTAGACTTTTGTTGTTAAGGCCTATCGCCTCGTTTAAATATTGAAATGCTCCCATACGGGTTTCCCATCCATACTTTGGTGCCGTGTAGCTACTGAGTTCGGTGTAATGATCATTGGTTTTTCTTCCCTCATAATCATTGGTTACAATGGCCAAGGTCAACCATAACAATCGAACGTTTTTGTTTGGCAGCCCATGAACGCCCCTGGTTTTTTCTAAATATTTTGCTTTTTCCTCGGGAAAGGCCATCCATAGTTTGAAAAGTACGACCTCAATGGTCACATAACTTTTATCTTCTAATAAAGATTCGTATTGGGTCTTTAGGTTTGGTTGAATACTATCCATCATTATAGCCAACATCTGCCTAACGGGAATGCTATCAGAAGCAAATGCACCAGTAATCACAGTGTCGGAAAGCTTCTTCTGATACTTGCTTATTATATGTTGTTTAAGATGGACGGAGCTAGTCTGTTGCCAATAACCTTCAAAATCAAAATCATTATTTTCTTTTTCACCAAGTGTTTCCTCCATAGAAAACAATGAATTCAATGAGGTTGACTTCGCTCTCAAGTATTTTTTAGCAGCCTCAAAAGGAATCTTGACGTCAACCAACCACTCCTTTTTATAAACGGATAAATCTGTTCCGCTCGCCAGTTCCATTTCGCTCAAAAAATTAGAAATGGTTACATTTTTAAATGCATATTTTTTCAAATAGTTCTTGACCCCACCCTTAAAAGCTTCCTCACCAATTTGTTCTCGTAGTATATGCAAGGCCCATGCGCCCTTTTCGTAAAAAGTGAGACTACTGGCTTTTGGGTCTGTCAAACTCTGGCCTTCTCCCTTATCCACCATGCTTTGAAGCTCGATCAATGACCGATACAATTTCCAATAGTAATGGTCATCACCAAAAATTTCCTTTTCTGCATGATATGCATAATAGGTCGCAAACCCCTCATGCAGCCAATGGTGGCCACTATCTTTCTCTGTAACCAAATTACCGAACCATTGGTGTGCAAGTTCATGGGCATTTACGTTTACATAGTTCTTGTCTACAAAAGCAGTTGAATCAATAATATATCCGTCAGAGAAAATGGTGGTTCCCGTATTTTCCATTCCTGCATATAAAAAATCTTTTACAGGAATCTGTTTGTAATTTTGCCAAGGATAGGGCACTCCGATCTCACGCTCTAGAAAATCAAAGATCCGTTTGGTATACCGGTACGTTGGCTCAACATGCAAACTATCTTTGGGGTAATAATAATTCTCTATGGTAACACCGCTTTTAGAAACCAGCACCTCCTTTTCGTAATCGCCTATGACAAAGGCCAAGAGATAGCTGCTCATGGGTTCTTTCATATCGTAGACCCAATCGACGGTTTCTTTCGTGCTTTTTTTTGTAGTAACCAATTTTCCATTTGCAATCACCTTAAATTGCTTGTTGGCGCTGATGGTAAGGTCGAATTCCATCTTTTCCTCCATATCATCAAAACTGGGCAACCAGTGACTGGTATATTTTCCTTGGCCTTGTGTCCATATTTGACATTCGGACTTTTCATCTGAGTCAATAAAATATAAAGTCTGTTTGGGTTTGGCAGTATATTCCAACACCAGCCGATAAGACTTTCCTTTTTTTAATTTTGAATGTATGGTAATGGTTTTACCATCGTTTACATATTTTTTCTTTTTTCCGTTCAAGAGAACCGATGAAAATTGCATATTCTTGGCATCTAAAAAAACGGAATCCAACTGCTCTAAAGCCGTAAAACTGTATTTCACCTTTCCTATAATAGATTTTTCAGAAGCAATAGGATGAATGTTAACTTCGGCATGCGTAAAATCAACCTTGTCTTGGTGCTGGGCAGTAGAGACCATCCAACAACAAAAAATAACAATCTGTAAATATCTCTTCATAAGCATAGCAACAACCACTAAGTCGAAAATTATAAATAATATTTCATGGATAGGTTGAATTGTTTTTGTTAGACACGCCCTACCATGCTTAAAAAATCATCTTCTGTGATGATCTTCACCTCAAGGGTTACGGCCTTGGCCCGTTTACTAGGTCCCATTTTATCGCCGGCCACCAGAAAAGAAGTTTTTGAAGATACCGAAGCCCCTACCTTGCCCCCGTTGTCTTCTATAAGTTTTTTCAGCTCAGTGCGACTTACTTTTTCAAACACACCAGAAACCACAAAAGTCTGCCCTTTCAGTATTTCGGTCTGGTTTTCAAGCTTCTCGGCAGACAGTTCAAATTGTACGCCATAATTTTTAAGTCGGGTTATAAGTTCACGATTTGCACCATTCTGAAAAAATTCGACCACACTACGTGCAATACGCTCGCCAATTTCATCAACTGCGATCAGTTCTTCTTCTGAAGCGGCCATAAGTGCGTCAATATTCTTATAGGCCTTTGCCAGTTTCTTTGCCACGGTTTCACCGACAAAACGAATGCCCAAAGCGAACATGACCCTTTCAAAAGGAATCTCTGTTGATGCTTTCACCCCCTTGACCAAATTTTCAGCGGACTTCTCGGCCATACGCTCCAATGGCAACACCTGTTCTTCGGTCAGCACATATAAATCAGCATAGTTGGTAATCAAACCTTCTTGAAACAATAGGGTTACAGTCTCGCTGCCCAGCCCTTCAATATCCATTGCCTTTCTTGAAATATAATGCTGTATTCGCCCTGTTATCTGCACGGGACAACCATAGTAATTGGTACAGTAGTGTTTGGCGTCGCCCTCGATTCGCACCAATGGCGTGTGGCACTCAGGGCATTCATCAATGTATTGCGTGGGCTTTGAATCTTGAGGACGTTTTGCAAGGTCTACCCCCACTATCTTGGGGATAATCTCACCGCCCTTCTCTACAAAAACGGTATCGCCCTCACGAATATCCAACTTTGCAATTTGATCGGCATTGTGCAAAGAGGC
>CAZEUV010000034.1:0-5962 GCA_964515285.1 uncultured Maribacter sp.
AGAACACTGATGTCAGAAGGTGAAACTCCGCTTATTCTAGAAGCTTGGGCAATTGTGACAGGTTGAATGTTCTTCAATTTTTCACGTGCCTCAAAGGAGAGGGATTTTAATTTGGAATAGTCAAAATTCTTGGGGATTGCTACATTTTCCAAACGATGTAATTTATCCGCATTGTTTTTTTCCTTGGCGATATAACCCGAATATTTGACCTGTACTTCGGTCTGCTCCAAGACCTCTCTATCCAGTTCGTTTTCTTCTACAAAGGCAGAAACAGATTCTAATTGTAACATGTGCTTCATGGTCACCTTCGGCCTAGAAAAGGCTTTTACCATTTTATCGGACTGCTTGACAAGGGCGGATCCAACATTTTCTAAAATCGGATTGATATCTTCAGGAAGTACACTTGTCTTTTTAAAGAACTGTATAAAAGCATCTGATTTTCGTTGTTTCTCTTCCATTCTTTTTAACCTTGTTTCTGTCGCCAAACCAATCTTATGCCCCATTGGGGTCAAACGCAAATCAGCATTGTCTTGGCGTAAAAGAGTTCGGTACTCCGCCCTTGAGGTAAACATTCGATAAGGCTCGTCAGTGCCCTTGGTAATCAAATCATCGATCAACACCCCAATATAAGCCTCATCTCTCTTTAATATAAAAGCATCTTTTTCATTATTCTTTAGATTGGCATTGATGCCGGCCATAAGCCCTTGCGAAGCGGCTTCCTCATAACCAGTAGTTCCGTTTATCTGTCCCGCAAAATAAAGATTTTCCACTAGCTTGGTTTCCAGTGTGTGCTTTAATTGTGTGGGTGGAAAATAATCGTATTCTATGGCGTATCCAGGTCTAAAAAATTTAACGTTCTCAAAACCGACCACTGATTTCAATGCCTTATACTGCACCTCTTCTGGTAAAGAGGTAGAGAAGCCGTTTACATAAACCTCAACCGTATTCCAACCCTCTGGCTCAACAAACAATTGATGGCTATCCTTATCGGCAAAACGGTTGATCTTATCTTCAATGGATGGGCAATATCGCGGCCCAATACTTTTGATCCTGCCATTGAACATAGGTGAACGATCGAAACCTTCTCTAAGTAAATCATGAACCAACGCGCTCGTATGCGACATATGGCAATCACGTTGGTGTTTTAAAATTTGCGTATCGGAATAAGAGAATTTTTCAGGGCTTGCATCACCGGGCTGAACGATCATTTTTGAATAATCCAGCGAACGGCCATCTACTCTTGGTGGGGTTCCGGTCTTCATTCTACCACTTTTAAAGCCAAGTTTGGTCAGCTGTTCAGTTATTCCCGTTGCGGCCTTCTCCCCCGCTCTACCACCGCCGAATTGCTTTTCGCCTATATGAATTAGTCCGTTTAAAAAAGTCCCATTGGTCAAAATTACAGCTTTGGCTTTGGCTTCAATCCCCAATGAAGTTTTCACGCCTACAATTTTGCCGCTTTCTACCAAAAGGCCATTGACCATGTCTTGGTAAAAATCAACATTGGGCGTGCGTTCTAACGCAAGTCGCCATTCTTCTGCAAAGCGCATACGGTCATTCTGAGCCCGCGGACTCCACATTGCCGGGCCTTTGGATTTATTCAACATCTTAAACTGAATAGCCGATTTATCGGTAATGATTCCGCTATAACCGCCAAGAGCATCGATCTCACGAACAATCTGTCCTTTTGCAATTCCGCCCATAGCTGGGTTACACGACATCTGCCCAATGGTCTGCAAATTCATGGTAATCAATAAGGTTTTCGAACCCATATTGGCCGCCGCTGCCGCTGCCTCTGCTCCTGCATGGCCTCCACCAACTACTATTACATCGTATTTGTTTTCAAACATGATTCAATGCACTAATCTTTTAAAGCCGCTCTTTGTTTTGAAATCGCAAAAAGCACCTTATTGTTCCACGTGGAACAATTTTATTTTCTCTTCTTCTTTTTGCCTCATAACGGCAATCTCCTTTTCCGATTTATCAGAATATCCCATTAAGTGCAAGACGCCGTGCGCCATAACACGCAGCAATTCATTCAGAAATTCTTCTTTAAACTTCTTGGCATTCTCCTCAATGCGTTCTATTGATATAAACACATCGCCAGCAATTGATTTCCCTTCTGAATAGTCAAAGGTGATGATGTCGGTATAGGTGTCGTGTCCCAAGTGTTTTTGGTTGATGTCCAATAGATAGGCATCATCACAGAAAATGTAATCAACTTGCCTTAAAATAAACCCTTCTGACGTTATCACTTGTGTTACCCAATCGGAATACACACTTTCGGAGCCTATCTTAAAATCAGTTTCAAAATGGAAGTCAATCATTGCTTTTGAAATATTCCTTTACCTTTCTTTGAAAATTATGCCGCAAAGGTAGGGCTTGGCGATTTAAAATCTCAATATCGTTGCGATATTGCTCTAATAAAGCAGGCTTGGTTGTAATTGGGTTATTGTGCTTTCGTTTATTTGTAACACCCTCTCGTTCAGTCCTTTTGCCTTGTTTTAAGGCTGCATTTTTTAATTTGAGCATTTGGTATTGAATGTTGTTCATTTTGTTCATACCGCGCTGAGTAATTCCATTTTTAATTAGGTCGTTTTCAAAATCTTCCATTTGCTTAAGCAGCTTCTGCCCCAAATTTCGATCGCTCGCATTGATCATATCCTGCAATTGGCCTTCCAAACGTTCACGTATAATTTGTTGTTCTTTGTAGATTTCATAAATCTCTTTCAGCTCTTCTTCGCTAGGCTGCCCATCTCCTTGTCCGTCTTCACCGTTTTCGCCCGTACTTCCCCCCTCGCCACCTTTTCCGTTTTTACCTTTGTTGCCTTTTCCCACGCCTTCACCTTCGCCATTCTTGCCTTCATTGCCCTGTCCTTTTTTACCGTCTTTACCAGGCTTTCCACCCTCACCGCTCTTTTCGCCATTTTCTCCTTGCTGTCCGCCCTCTCCCTGACCAGGCTTTGGTTTGCCCTTGCCCGACTCTCCCATGCCCTCCATCTTTTCCTTTAACTCACCCTGATTCTTTATGATATCGGGCAATTGAAAGCCGTCGCCGCCGCCTTGACCACTACCCGACTGCATGCTCTGTTGCATATTGTCTAAGATGTTCGCAAGAAAATCAGAGAGACTATTGGCCGCGGTCAGCACGTATTTTTGATGAGATACTCCTTGGTATATTCGGCTTTCGGCAATACTCTCCAACGCCTTGTCGGTATTGTAATATACTTCGGTGATCTGTTCGTTAACAAACTCTGAAAGCTCTGCCCGTCTTAAGGAAAGGGCAAAAAGACTATCGTCTACATGCTCGAAAAGATTGCGTAGTTCTTGTTGTTTGCGAATAGTGCCCGAAAACTGCGGAGCATCCACATCGGCCTCTTCTAGGCTGTCGTGCAAATTTTCTTGCTTAAATGAAAAGGTCACCAGGTTATCTAAAATCTGGCGTAGCATTTCAGCATCTTCCGTGATGGTTGAACCGCCCCCGCCCCCAGATGTCGATTGTTGCAATTGCTCGCTCATTTCCTGCATTTTTTGAGCGGCCGACTTTTGTTTTTTCTTGGCGTTTTCGGCGTTTTTTTTCTTGCTTTTGGAGTCTGAGGACTGTTCGCTTTCTTGATGCTCCTTAATCTCATCGAGAGCATCTTTTTGGTCTTCTTTGACCGATTCGCCTTTTTCTTTGTCAATACCCAAATCCAAAGGCTTCTTTAAGTCGGTATTATCTTTCTTGAGTTCCTCAAGCTCTTCGGCAAGCATCTCGAATTCCTTGTTCAGTTTCTCTTGTTGTTCGCTTGAAACATCTTTTTTCAATTCCACATCAGCCAATTCTTTTTGCTCTTTTGCCAGTTTCTCTAAGTCTTTCGCTAGTTGCGATGCCTTTTCAGTTACATAATATCGCTTGGTCAATTCTAACAATTGTTCTAAGTTGCGCTTACTGTTCTGTTGGTTTTTTGCCATTTCCTCTAACCGCTTGGCCAATTCTTCCTTATCTATTTTATCGGCTATTTTATTTAGCTCTTCCAACAGCTTCTGGTTCTTTTTTGCTTCTATTTCTTGGCGTTCCAAACGTTCTTGTAGCAGTTTGTTTAACGCATCGTCTTTTTCGTTCTTGTTCAGGTTCTCTTTCAATTGCTTGCTGAACTTTTCCATCAGTGCTTCTTGATGCTTCTTTTTCTTTAGAAAGTCTTTGATTTGGTTTTTGTCATTAAAGTTCAATTGCTTTTTTTCTTTTTGGTCTTGATTGATTTTTTCCAAGGCTTCTTTTTGTTCGATAAACTTTTCCAACGACTTGTCCATATTTTCAATAATAGATTGCTGCGACTCTAGCTCTTTGTTTTTCAATTGGTCGGCATCCAACAAAACCCTTGAAAACACTTGGCTTTTAGATGTTTTCCGATTATGCACACCATCATTATCGGTCGCCTCAAAGTAGAAGCTATAGTTTAGGTCCGGTTCTAATTTCAGACCCGAGGGGAATGTGTAATAGAATTGATCGAAGTTAGCGTTAGGAACTCCCAATTCGATTACTTGTTTGTTTTCTATATCGTTATCAGGATAACAGACCAGGGCAATCCTTTTCAATATATAATCGTCAGATGCCTCGCCAATATAATAGGAAGTATTCGGATTCAACGAATCGAGTACCTGTTCGACCTTTATCGCAGGGTAGGCGTCTTTTATAATATCAAAACGATACTCCAACTTTTCATGGTCCCTAACATTTTTATTCGATGTGGTCAAACGATACGGTAAATCTGAATACACCCGTTTTGACATTTCAAATGAATCTCCTTCCTTTTTGAAAACCCGGGAAGTATCTTTTGTCACCAAATTAATCTTGTTGATGAACTTTCCCTCTATATGCCAAGTGACTTTCGTTCCTTCGGGAAACGTAGCATTACCTGTACTTTTTAAAGTCTCCGGCTTTCTGTTTATGTATGCTGGATAGTTCAAAACTATCTCGAAATTCTGAATCGAAGGTGTTTTCAGCACGTTCAAGTTGTATTTTCTAGATGAAATATCATTGGCGTTAAAAGAAAAATCGGTATTTAACAAAGGGGGGCTAAGGGTATATTGATATATGCCGTTTCGCTCTTGAAGTAGAAGGTTCTTGCCTTCAATCGAAATAAATACGGCATCAGGGCGAACATTGCCTTCGGTAGCTACTTGAATAACAAAGGGCTTTGAATCGAGTACGTTCAGGTCATTTGACAACAATTTAAACGAAAAGGGTGCTGGAGGTTCATATGCCGTGTCATAGTTAACGACCCTATTGTACGATTTGAAGAAAGAACCCAAATTACCACTTAGCCAAATCAGACCCATCAAAAGAACTGGAATGGCCAAATACTTGACATATTTTAAATTTTCCTTCAGGTCAACAGCCTTGGAAAACGGAACGGGATTCAAGCTTTCAGAGCGTTGTTCTATACTCGCCAACAATAATTCAGACCGATTGGTATCATCGGCCAGGTCCAATAAGTTGTAAAGCTTGTCGCCCACTTTCGGAAAATGCTTCCCGATCAAGACCGATGCCCGTTTGTTGTCTATGCCCTGCTTTAGCTTGAACAAATAGAACAAGGGTGTGATGATGTACCTGAACAAAAAGTAGAGTTCGACCCCCACAAACACCAATAGCAAGATTAGACGCCCCGTAGAATTCATCCACAGAAAATATTCAACCCCCAATACCATAAAGAAAAACAGCAGACCAAAGACCAAAAACAACAACACCCCTTTGAGCAGCATTTTGGTGTAGTATTTCTTCGTGAACCGACTTAATTTATCGAGTATGTTGTGGTAATTGTTCAATTACTGTGGTTTTATCGGCAAATTTACGTGAACTGGTTTAAACTTCTTGTTAAAAGGCCAACTAAACGCTGTGCGTGACCCGCTAGACCTAGTAGGTTTCAAAAACCTACTAGGTCTTCAACATCACCTTAAGGCCAAGTCTTTTTGCTATCTTTGC
>CAZEUV010000034.1:6062-8825 GCA_964515285.1 uncultured Maribacter sp.
AAACCTACTAGGTCTTCAACATCACCTTAAGGCCAAGTCTTTTTGCTATCTTTGCGCCCTAAAAGAACTGCTATGCGTCAGAAAATCCGTGTTCGTTTTGCACCCAGTCCAACTGGGCCATTACATATAGGGGGGGTGAGAACCGCCCTTTTCAACTATCTCTTTGCCAAAAAACACGGGGGCGATTTTATTCTTAGAATCGAGGATACCGATCAAAACCGCTATGTTGAAGGAGCCGAACAGTATATCATTAATGCCCTAAACTGGTGCGGCATTCCTTTTGATGAAGGGCCAACGCCCTCTACGCCCTACAATTCAGAAAAAGATGGAAGCTATGGCCCTTACCGCCAAAGCGAACGAAAACACCTCTACAGACAATATGCCGAAGAGCTTGTGCAAAAAGGAATGGCCTACTATGCCTTTGATACTTCTGAAAAGCTGGATTTTCACCGAAAAGACCATGAGACCAAAGGAAAAACCTTTATCTATAACTGGCACAATCGTTTAAAACTGGTCAACTCCCTATCGCTCTCAAAAGAAAACGTACAAAAACGTATACATGCAGATGAAGATTATGTGATTCGTTTTAAGACCCCAAAAGACGAAAAATTAGTGCTTAACGATACCATTCGTGGAGAAATTCATATTGACACCAATGTACTTGATGACAAGGTGCTTTTCAAAAGCGATGGTATGCCCACCTATCATTTGGCAAATATAGTCGATGATTATTTGATGGAAATAACCCATGTGATACGCGGTGAAGAGTGGTTGCCTTCTTTGGCGCTGCATCAGCAATTGTACGATGCCTTCGGATGGAAGGCTCCTGTCTTTGCCCACCTGCCCTTAATCATGAAGCCCGTTGGAAAGGGTAAACTCAGTAAAAGGGATGGGGAGAAGCTAGGTTTTCCAGTGTTTCCCATGTCTTGGAACGAATCGAAAGGATATAAGGAGGAAGGATATTTTCCGGAAGCGGTCATCAACTTTTTGGCGTTGTTGGGATGGAATCCCGGTACGGAACAGGAGATTTTCAGTCTGTCTGAATTGGTCAAAGCCTTTAGTTTGAAACGTGTTAACAAATCTGGTGCCCGGTTTGATCCCGATAAGACCAAATGGTTCAACCAACATTATCTACAGAACAAGAGTGATATGGAGTTGGCTGGTTTGTTTACGACGGTGCTAGACGATAAAGAGATTCCGAGCGAAGTTCGGAATGACGACTATATTACAAAAGTAGTTTCCCTTATCAAAGAACGGGCATCCTTCGTAAGCGACTTTTGGCAATTGAGCGATTATTTTTTTGTCGCTCCGTCGGCTTATGATGAAAAAGCATCTCGAAAACAATGGAAAGAAGATACCCCGAACATAATGAACCAATTGATATCAGTGCTTGAAGGTATTGAAGACTTTTCTTCTGAAAATGTGGAAACCGCAGTAAAATCATGGATTGGTGACCAAGAACTTTCTTTCGGAAAAGTGATGCCACCACTTCGGTTGGCCCTAGTTGGCGCCATGAAAGGCCCTCATGTTTTTGACATTATAGCTCTGATCGGAAAGAAGGAAAGTGTGGACCGTATTAAAAAGGCCATATCAATTATTTAATTTTTTGTCAGGTCGAGCGCAGTCGAGACCTCCTTCGTACCCCATACCGTTCTTGACTTTAGTTTATCTTGAGCGAAGCCGATAGGCTCGACCTGACAGTTAGCCGTAATGAATAGAACCTGAAACTATCTACTGACTTCTATAAGTTTTTAACGAATAGCCGTCGAATAACGCCTTTATTTCATATCTTCAATCACTAACTTAAAAACAATTCATCATGGGTGGTTATTTTTGGATTCCGATAGCATTCTTTGTTATTATTACGATTCTATCAGGTGTATTTATAGTAAAGCAACAGACGGCAGTTCTTATAGAGACTTTTGGAAAGTTCACCAGTGTTCGACACTCGGGCATACAGTTTAAGATTCCGTTCGTTCAGAGAATAGCGGCCAGAATAGGGCTTAGAATTCAACAATTAGACGTTGTCATAGAGACCAAGACACTAGATGATGTTTTTGTCAAATTAAAAGTCTCGGTACAATATGTCGTCATTAGGGAGAAGGTCTATGATGCCTATTACAAACTCGAATATCCTCATGAGCAGATTACGTCTTACGTATTTGACGTAGTACGTGCCGAAGTACCAAAAATGAAACTGGACGATGTCTTTGTAAAAAAAGACGATATCGCCATTGCCGTCAAAGGAGAGCTTCAAGAGGCTATGATCAATTACGGTTTTGATATTATCAAGACCCTTGTGACCGATATTGACCCTGATGCTCAGGTAAAAGAGGCGATGAACCGGATCAATGCTTCGGAACGCGAAAAAATAGCCGCCCAATTTGAAGGTGATGCCGCCCGTATTCTTATTGTTGAAAAAGCAAAGGCAGAGGCCGAAAGCAAGCGTCTGCAGGGTATGGGTATTGCCGACCAACGCCGAGAAATTGCGCGTGGTCTTGAAGAATCAGTAGATGTCTTGAACAAGGTGGGCATCAACTCACAGGAAGCTTCGGCCTTGATCGTAGTAACCCAACATTATGATACGCTTCAATCGATAGGTGAAGAAACCAACTCAAACTTGATTCTATTACCTAACTCGCCGCAAGCGGGCAGTAATATGCTAAACGATATGGTCGCTTCTTTTACGGCTAGTAATATGATCGGGGAATCAATGAAGAAATCAAATGCCAAAAAGAAAGACGAATAGTCTAGATTTTTTAA
>CAZEUV010000034.1:8925-25754 GCA_964515285.1 uncultured Maribacter sp.
AATCAATGAAGAAATCAAATGCCAAAAAGAAAGACGAATAGTCTAGATTTTTTAAATTATGACCCCCTTACAAATTTAGTGTAAGGGGTTTTTTTGTTCTGCCAGAAAATAACTTCTCAATGTCAGGACCTCTACAGGACTTTTGCGATAAACCATAGGCATTTACCTTGTCAAAAATCAAAAATAGCTCAGTGGACACCCCTAAGAGCAGGTTTCCATAGAAAATACCAATTGATATATTTTAAGGAATAGGAAAACTCTATATCACCCTTTCTGTTGTATTTTAGCCCAAGAATCCCTTAAGCCAACAGTTCTGTTAAAAATCAATTTTTCAGAAGTTGTATCTGGGTCAACACAATAATACCCCAGACGTTGAAATTGCACCCGATCACCTATTTTGGCCTCTTTTAAACTAGGTTCTAAGAATGCCGTAATTGTTTTTAGGGAATCAGGGTTGGTGAATTCCATAAAATCTTTGTCTTTGTGTGTATCGGGACTTTCATCGGTAAAGAGCCGATCGTACAAGCGTACTTCGGCCTCCACTGCATGTTCGATTGAAACCCAATGTAAGGTGCCTTTTACTTTTCGCAAACTCTCTTCGCTACCGCTACCGCTCTTGCTTTCGGGGTCATAGGTGCATTGTACCTCTATGACATTGCCAACGGCATCTTTGGTACAGCTTTCCGCTTTGATAATATAGGCGTTCTTTAAGCGCACTTCGCCTCCTAATTTTAAGCGGAAGAACTTTCGATTGGCTTCTTCTTTAAAATCAGCCTTTTCGATATAAATTTCTTTAGAAAATGGCACTTTGCGAGTGCCCGCACTTTCATCAGCAGGATTATTTTCGGCCTCAAGCCATTCCTCTTCCCCTTCAGGGTAGTTTGTTATCACCACTTTTAAGGGATCCAACACGCCCATAACCCTAGGTGTTATCTTGTTCAAATGTTCTCGCACATGAAACTCTAACAGCGAAACATCGATTAAATTCTCGCGTTTCGCAATACCGATGGTATCCACAAAGTTGCGTATAGATTCAGGTGTATAGCCTCTTCTGCGCAAACCTGAAATCGTGGGCATTCTGGGATCATCCCAGCCTGTTACCGAGCCTTTTTCCACCAATTGCAAGAGCTTTCGTTTACTCACTACGGTATGACTCAAGTTTCGTCTTGCAAATTCTCGTTGCTTAGGTCGTACCTTGCTCTTATCGACCACTTGGTTCAAAAACCAATCGTACAACTCTCGGTGCATGGCAAATTCCAAGGTGCAGAATGAATGTGAAACCTGTTCGATATAATCGCTCTCACCATGCGTCCAATCGTACATGGGGTAAATACACCAATCGGTATTTGTGCGGTGGTGCGCCTTGTGGAGCACACGGTACATGATGGGATCGCGCATCAACATATTTGAGGAGGCCATATCAATTTTGGCTCGTAAAACGTGTTTTCCCTCTTCAAAATTTCCCGCTTTCATGCTCTCGAACAATGTAAGGTTTTCATCCACCGAACGATTTCGGAAAGGGCTTTCTTTTCCCACTTCCGTGGGAGACCCTTTTTGAGCGGCCATTTCATCAGAACTTTGACTGTCAATATAGGCCTTGCCCTCCTTGATCAATACAATGGCCCAATCATAGAGCTGCTCGAAGTAATCAGAAGCATACCGTTCGGTATTCCATTCAAAGCCCAACCACTCCACATCCTTTTTTATGGCATCTACATACTCCTGTTCTTCCTTTGCGGGGTTGGTATCATCGAACCTAAGGTTTACCGGGGCATTGTACCGTATTCCGAGTCCGAAATTCAGGCAAATCGCACTGGCGTGGCCAATATGCAGATAGCCATTGGGTTCGGGTGGAAAACGAAAGCGTAGTGCCTTCTGCGGAAAGCCCTTCTCAAGGTCTTCTTCAATGATATGCTCAATAAAATTCAATGCTCTTTCGGCTTCGCTCATTGGGTGTTTTTTTACCTAAGACAAAAGTAGCAAAAATGCCGTGAATACAGACTACAAAAAAACCTCGGCATACAAATACCTGCATTTCACAACACAATTCTTTACCGATACAACATTAAATTCATCAAACTGTAATTAAAACACATCTTTGTTGTTGAATACTGTATTAATGATGCGTTAAAGCGGCCTATCAAACGTCCGTAATCAAAACAAACGACTAATTATACGTTTTATCCAAAGCCCAAATCTGAACGATAGAACTTGTAGTACTTAAAACTACGACTACTTATGAAACCAAACATACTACCCCGTTTTCGTGTGCTAATAATGATATTCCTTCTTATGGGGGCTTCGCAGCTTTCTGCGCAGATTTCAATGAAGGCTCCCGAGCCAGCAGGAGGTAGTGCCTCATGGACAAAAATATGTGCAGGACTTCCCTCGGGGAGTGGACCATTCAACTCTTACGATGTCACCATATCGTGGGCGGGTGATCCGAATGCCGGAAATGAATTTGTTCTCGAATTGTCAGACGCCTCTGGAAGTTTCACAAACGCTGTTGAACTTGCTAGGGTTAGTGACCAGAACACCAATAGCTCAAAAGAATTTGATGTAAACTTCGCAATACCCACAAACACAAGAGGCCAAGGCTATAAACTACGTGCAAAAAGCACCAACCCCGTGGATGATGAGGAATCGGTTTTGGCCTACCACATGTACTTTATGGATATAACCTCAAACCTAAATATAAGTGTACTTGGCGATGGCAACCCCCCTGGCGCTATCTGTAGTGTAGGGCCAATCACTTTACAGGTAGACAATATACCCAACCCAGAAACCTATCAATATGTTTGGTATCGAAGTGGTACTTTCCTCATGGGAGAAACGGGCCATACCCTAAACGCTACGACCAGTGGTATGTACCAAGCCCTTATTGATTATGGTGACTGTACGTTCTCTGGTAATACAGATTCAAATATGGTCGATGCGACCATCGGATCTACTGGTTCGGGCATTGGTATCACACCACCCACCCAAACAGCATTATGTGCAGGAGACACCGAAACCTTGACTATAGATATGACCGATCCTTCTTGGAGCTATCAATGGTACCAAGACGGAACGGCCATCTCAGGCGCAATCGGCACAACATATACAGTTGACGCAAATGTTGTTGATTTTGAGGGCGATTACCAAGTAGAGATTTCAGCAACCGGTATTTGTACTGAACGTTCAGCAACAGTGGCTATGACCAATGCCGATAATTTTACGGTAACTAGAGATAACCCTGCTAATATTGTGGTGTTGCCCGCTCAGCCCGAAACCTTGAGCGTAACAACAAATGCGATTTCGCCTACCTATCAATGGTATAGAAACGGCAATATTATTAGTGGCGCAACCAACCCAACATTTGATATAACTCAAGACGGTACGTATTATGCAGAAATAACCCAAGCTGGAGGCACCTGCCCCGGCACCAAGAAAAACTCGGAGTCGACTATCGCTGTGACACCTGCTTCTTTTGAAATCATCATCGATTACGATTCGGCCTACACTTTTTGTGTAAGTACAAGCATTATTTTAGAGGTGGCGACCATAAATGCCGTTGCAGGTGATGGAAGTAAAACAGATGTTACCGCACAATTGGAAAGTTCGTTTACCTACCAATGGAAAAAAGACGGAACCAACGTTGCGGGCGCGACCAACCTTAACATAAGCCTTACAGACCCATCGGGAAACGGAAACTATACGGTTGATGCCGTATTAAGCACCTATAACGAGACATCGAATATGTTGCCCGTACAATTATTGACCAGTGAAACCGTGGCAATAACCAGTACCGGTACAATATACTGTAACGCGACCGATACAATAACCCTAAGCACCACAACCGATTTGACCAATGAAAGTTTTTCATGGGAAAGAGATGGTGCCTCGATCAACCTAACCGACTCCTCACTCAATGTTACTGGGCCAGGTACCTATAGGTTGGTTATAGATAAAAATGGATGCTCCTTGATTTCAAACCAAATAATCATTACCACCTTGGATCCAGACCTTATTACTTTGGATATTGATGGTGATGTAGTATTTCCCGAAGGAAGTTCTAAAACAGTAACGGCAAGCGGCGGTACCGCTTACCAATGGTTCGATGTCGATAACAACCTATTGAGCAGTTCAAGTTCAATGACCTTTACCGAAGAGGGCACCTATCTTTTAATCGCCACTATAGACAATTGTGAAATCTCAAAACAAATCATCGTGGTCTATTTGGATCTGTTCAATGTGCCGAACGTAATCACGCCCAACGGTGATGGTGCGAACGACCAATGGGTGATTCCCAATTCATATTCAAACAAACAAGATGTAAATGTGATTATCTACAATGATAGCGGTGTTGAGCTTGTAAATGAAATGGGCTATCAGAACAATTGGCCTCAATCGTCAATGTCGTTTCCCAAGCAGAACATGGTCTTCTACTATGTAATCAAGAATGCCACCAAAACACTGAAACAAGGAACCATAACCGTTATTCGATAATAACAATAACCTACCATGAAAGCCCATAATGGGCATTTAATTAAAACCATTACTAACCGAAATAAATAAAATTTTGATTATCAATGGTTTGTGAAATTTTACATAAATGAAATTAAGAAACCTATTCGTACTCTCATTGATCGCTTTCATGTCGCTAACAAACGTTAGCGCACAAGAAGATGATCCTATATTACCGTATAAGGTAGCTCCCCAAAACCTGCTGAAATTCAATCGTTTTTTGATAAACCCCACATTTTCAACAGTTCGGGAAGACAACTCGTACTTTAATCTATTACACAGAAACCAATCAGTACAATTTCAAGATAACGACCAAACCTATTTTTTAAGCTATAGTGGCCGTATTGGCGATCGTAGCGGTTTGGGCCTTAGTTTGTATAGCCAGAAAATTGGTCCGGTTTCCAATATAGGTGTTCTGGCCAACTACGCCTATGGTATAAAGTTGAGCGATAAAAGCAACTTCACCTTTGGTGGAAATTTAGCGTACTATAGTACAGGGCTAAATAGAAATGATATTGATGTGGTCGATTTAAATGATTTTAGGCTCAACGGAACAGAAGATAGTAACATACTGTCTTTTCAGCCCGGTTTTAATATTTCTTATGGGAAATTCGATTTCGGTGTTTTTGCCGAAAACCTATTCGATTACAACCTTAAGACCAGCAAAACCCTTACCGAATTCAAAGACAAAACCTATTCTTCGCACTTACAATATACCCATCCGTTTGAAAATGGAAGCGGGGTTTTTGAAAATGCGCGCCTAATGCCCTTGGCCCGTGTTCGAATGAACGCTCAAAATGGTTCGGGATCAACAAGCGGACAAGACCTTTCCTATGGTGGTAGCCTGATATTGGACCTGCCAAAATTAGGGTGGTTACAAGGGGGTTATGATTCCTTCTATGGTGCTTCTGCAGGAGCTGGTTTTAATATCAATCAAAGGCTTTCATTGGGGTATACCATGGAGAAAGGCTTTGGTACCGACTTCAATAACCTAGGGGTCACCCACGAAATCTCGTTTGCATATTCGTTTACACCAAACCTTACCGAAGACCGTGTAATGCTTGAAGACAACGAAGATGAATTGGCAGACAATGTACTTGAAACCGAAGATCTGGTCACAAATGACGAAATAGAGGAATTAAAAAAGAAATTGGCCGAAAACGATGCGATTCTGGCCGAACTTATGTTCCGTCAAGATTCATTAGAGGCACATCGCCAATCTGACCTAGAACGACGTTTTGAAATGGTCATGCGAATGGTACGAAACGAAACCAATGGAGAACGCCCTGATTTGGAAAGAAGGGCAGAAAAGCTATTCTTAACAGGTAAAGACGAGCCTTCGTCATTGGCCGAAAACAATACTATACCAAACAGTACAAACACTACTAGGGAAGAGACTACAAGAACCGCCGTAGTTCAAGATAACACACGAAGTGACGATTATAACAACGCCGCCAACCGTGATGCCATAAAAAGTAGAAAATTCAGAAACCTAGACGGCGTAACCGATGGCTACTATGTAGTCGCCAATGTTTATAAAGGCGGAAAATATATGGATAGGTTTATGAACAGCCTCAACGAACAGGGGTTTAATTCAGACTATATCGATAACCCTGAAAACGGTTTAAAATATGTATATATAGAACGTTATGATACGTGGCAAGAGGCCGCCGATGCCTACAAAAGCAATATGGGCGGCACCTACAACGATGACCTTTGGATCATGAACGTTGACAATAGATATACAAACGAAGCCTATGCCAGCAATGTTGATAAGCTACAGCAAAAATCAGCACAATATGATACCGATGTGCTTCAGCGCAATGTGGTGGTAAAAGATAAAGTAGCTTCTACCGAACTGACCGCAAAAACCTTTAAAATTGATGGTATTGGCTCTGGCTACTATATCATTGCCAATGTTTTCGCCAACCCCAACAATGCCAAACGATTTGTTAAACTTTTAAACTCATACGGACTCAATGCAAGTTACTTCATCAACCCCGAAAACAATTGGAGGTATGTATACCTAAAACGACATGAGTCTTGGAACAATGCCTTGATATCGTACTATTCTAAAATCAACGACTCGTATGACGACAAAATGTGGATCATGCGCGTAAAACCAAACCTACTGGCATAAACGATGTTTAAATTAGTTAAAAAAACACTCTTACTCAGTCTGTTTTTACTGAGTTTTATAGGGTTATCGCAAGAGTACAACACCTTTGATATTCGCTACCAAAACAATATCAAGGGCGACCTGACCTTTATTGCAAATCAAATAGTAAACCGTGATGAGTTTACCGTAGGCACGAGGCCTGAGGATCCTTATAACAATTTAAACACCAATGGTAGTTTTTGGCCTGCAAGCAACCGCATCACGGAAACTGGTGGGCGATACAACTACAACGATTATAAGGATATGCATTACATTGACGTGGATTCGGATCCGACCACGTTCAGTTCAAGCACAACCACCTTTAATTTTCCCTCCCCAGCCTGTAATCTTATTCGCTATGCCGGGCTCTACTGGTCGGCCACATATCCAAGAGATCAAACTTCAGCCGCGCCGGGCACACCGCGGCAGTTTCCTATAAACCAAATAAAATTTAAGGTGCCAGGTGGGGCCTACGTTGACATTACCGCCGATGATGTTATTTTTGATGGTCTTACAAATGCTGATCCTACTATACAAAACAATGCCCCATATGCCTGTTATGCCGATGTGACCACTTTGGTGACGGCTTTGGCCAACCCTACTGGGGATTATACCGTTGCTAACGTTCCTGCGGCACAAGGGGTAGGATACGATCTCAATACGGGTACAAGTTTAATGCTAGGGGGTTCTGCTGCTGGTTGGACCTTGGTCATTGTATATGAAAACCCCACCCTAACGGGAAAACTGATAACCACCTATGATGGTTTTGCTAGGGTTACCGGAACAAACAGTGTACCTATTAATTATACGGGTTTCAATACCATTCCGGCGGGGCCGGTAAACGCCGATATCGGTGCTGCAACCTTGGAAGGTGATTTTAGAATTACCGGAGATCAAATGCGAATAAGAGCCGCAAGCAATCCTTCTTTTACCTCAATGAGCAATGGCGTTAACCCCGCAAACAACTTTTTCAATAGCAATATAACGCTAAACGGGGCTTTGCTGCCCGGCAGAACGCCAAGCAGCTCGAATACTTTAGGGTATGACACTGATATTTTTCGGTTGAATAATTTTGCGAATTCCGTTATACCCAATGGGGAAACTGCGGCAACATTTCAATTTACCACCAATGGTGATCAATATTACCCATTTTTCAATTCATTTAACGTAGAGATTATCGAGCCCGATATTATTCTCGAAAAAAAGGTAGAGGATATTGCCGGTAACGATATAACCGGCCTAGGCGTAAACCTGGGGCAGACCTTGGATTATGTGCTTTCATTTCAAAATATTGGTAATGATGATGGCACAAGCCATACTATTAGGGATGTCTTGCCCATAAATGTAACTTTGATCGAGTCGAATTTTGTACTTCCTCCAGGAGTTACCTATACCTACGATCCCGCAACAAGAACAGTGGTATTTACAATACCTGACAATATTATAGAAGCTGGCGATCCTACAGCCGTAATTCGTATGCGCGTAAAGGTGGCCGAAAACTGTTTTGATTTTATTGACGCCTGTACCGACCTGATAGAAAACTTGGCGTATTCTACCTACCAAGGTGTGGTCAACAACAACCAGATTACCGATGACCCTAGTGTTACCGACTTTAACATGTGTGGTTTTGTAACTCCGGGCGCAACCAACTTTCTCTTAGATGATCTTTCAGATTGTAATTTTATGCGTACCGTAATGTTGTGTGGCGATGATGTGGTTTTGGACGCTGGTGATGGGTTTGATTCTTATATATGGGTGCGTGACGACAATGGAAATAACCAGATAGATCCCACTGATACCGTTCTCAACGATGGTGATCCTGACAATGACCCAAGTACACTTGTGGTCACCGAAACAGGTACATATATTGTAGATAAAATTGTTGCCGATCCTTGTAAGGGGTTTAAAGAAATTTTAACGGTAGAGCTTTTCGGTTCGACCCAAACCAACCCCATTGTTGATTATTTCAACATGGTGAACGGTGACGCCGATGTCACCAATGATATTGAGGGTGAAATCGTACAATGTAGTATCGATGGGGATCTATTGCCTAAAATATTTCTTTGCGGAATAAACGACACCCAGCTTTTAGAAACAAATATTACTGATGCGCAAAGTATCATATGGGACCGATTAGACGAAAGTAGCTGTACCGCAGCACCCAATGATTGTGCCAATAAAAACCTAAGCTGTACTTGGAACCAAGTTAATATGGGAAGCACCTATACCGCCGATACAGCAGGTAAATACCGTGTGGTTATCAATTACCAAAATGGATGTTTCAGCCGTTTTTATTTTGATGTCTACCAAAACACCTTGGATATTCAGTACAACAAAACGGATATTATCTGTACTACGGATGGCAGTATAACTATCACCAATCTCGGAAGCAATTATGGATTTCAGTTAATCGATATCACCAATAATACGATATTGGTGCCCTTTAGCGCTAACAACGGGCCTAATTTCACTATTACATCCAACGGAGCATACCGTGTAGATGTAACCCAATTAGATGGTAGCGGAAGCCCCATTCTAGGAGGTTGCGTATTCAGTACACCCGATATCGGAATTCTTGATAGAGACCTTCAAGTTGATATTGTTACCACGCCTGCCAATTGTAACGCCCAAGGAACCATAAAAATAGATGTTCTGAATGTAGAACCTAACTATACCTACATTTTGAAAAGGTCAGATGGTACGTTGATCGATGATGAGACCGCGCAACCCAACAATACACACACCTTTAATGTCAGCGCAGGAGATTATATTATCGAAGTCACCACCGATGACGGTTGTTTCTATACTGAAAACGTCACGGTAAATAGTATTCCCAATCCTACCGTCTTGGCCATTACTACAAGAGATATAGGATGTACCGCTGGAATGATTTCAGTGACAGCGGCCGGGGGATTCCCGAATCCCGATTACGGATTTGCCATCTGGAGTAAAGATGGAGTAGATCTTTACGCCTCAGTTGCCAATATACCCGGTGGTGCATATCAAGTAGAAGATATATTTACCTTCGGATGGAGGGATACCGACAACGACGGAACTGACGAATATTTTCCGGGAGAAGATGGCACCTATATTTTTGTGGTCATTGACGCCAATGGTTGTTTCGCTTTTTCAAACCCTGCAACGATAGTCGATAACGGAGCCATGACCATTGCGGTTACCGATGATTCGGTAATTAGTTGTAGCGGTGCCAACGATGCGGCGATTACTATAGTTCCTACAGGAGGAATTGGTCCTTTTACTTACAGTATCGATGGAGGCACAACAACCCAATCAACACCGATTTTCGTAAATCTTTCGGCAGGTACTTATCCCATTCAAGTTACAGATAGTTCGGGCTGTACAGTAGATCTCTCACATGATATTACTGAGCCATTCCCTTTATCCGCCTCAGCTGGTGTATCAAGAGATGCCACCTGTGATCCCATGGGCGCAGAAGTGAGAATTACCAATGTTGTTGGAGGCACAGCCCCATATACCTACAGCTTTGACGGAGGTGGCACTTATGGCGCTTCTACCATTGCGGTCTTGCCTGCAGGAACATATACGGTACTTGTAAAAGATAGTACAACCTGTACTTTTTCAATGGAGGTGACCGTTGAGGATATTCCACCACCGCCACTTGTAACCCTTACCCCCGAGGTAAACTATGCCTGTGATGGCGCAGGAATAATTACGGTAACACCGAATATTAACACCTATGATTATACCTATGAACTAGACGGTGTTCTAAATTCACCGGATCCCACAAGCAATGTTTTTACCAATGTTGCGCCCGGCACCTATACCGTAAGAACAAACTACGTTTCACAAACCCCGCCTACGCCGAGTTTGTTGCTGTCTGAAGATTTTGGCTATGGGCTCACCATACCCAATCCGAACACGACCGGGTATTTTTATGAGAATCAATTGGATGACACCACCCCTAGTGGCGCACCAGTGGATCCAAACAGGTCGATAAATGATTATGAATATGCGGTGACAGACTCCATTGCAAGACCTTTTGGCGCTTGGCTTAATCCAATCGATCATACCACTGGCACTCGGGCAACTGATGGTCGCTATTTGGTTATCAATATTGGAGCTCCAGCCCCAGGGCAGGTCATTTATCAGAAGCCTATCAACGATATTATTCCCAACCAACCTCTTGTGATTTCTCTTTGGGGTATCAATTTAATCCGCAGTGGAAATAGAGTCGCACCAGATTTGACTATAGAGCTAAGAGATCCAATATCAAATGCTTTGGTAGCGTCTTCCGATACAGGTGCTATCCCTGAAAATAATATTTGGAACGAATATGTGCTTTCGCTAAACCCTGGCGCGAATACCAGCCTTAATCTTGTAATTGTCACCAATGAAAGTGAAATTAGCGGCAACGATGTAGCCATTGATGATATTACTGTTTTTCAAACCCCAGAAGTTTGTCCCTTATTTGTAGAAACCCCTGTGGTTGTAGAAGCGGGAAAGGTCTTTGAATCAAACGTCTTGGGCTCGACCAATGTAAGTTGTAACGGACTGACCGATGGAACCATCACTTTTGAAGTGGAAAATTTCAATGCTGTTGCCGGGTTTGAATATTCGGTTGATGGTGGCACGACCTATATCGCCTCTACCACCTCGCCCGTAACCACCGCAGCTATTTACGGAGTGGGTAATCATACTATTTTAATACGCAAGGTAGATGAAACCACATGTGCGGTATCCATCTCGCAAAACATTACAGAACCGACCGCCGTGGTCGCAAGTGCTACTATTACAACAGCACTAAGTTGTGTCAACGGGGGAGCGACCATTACCGCAAGTGCCTTGGGCGGAACACCAACTTATCAATATCAGTTAGAAGACAATTTAGGTGGCATACTTACTCCGTATCAAGCATCAGCTACATTTACAAGTGTTACTGCGGGTGATTACATTATTCGTGTTAGAGATACTAATTTATGTGAAGACCCCATTGACGTCGTATTGACCGTAACCCCAACAAATGCCGTTGTATTTGATGTTACACCAACTAACTGCTATTCAGGGGCAAACGATGCTTCTATACAAATAAATGTCACAGACGGTAATGGTGATTATACGTTCAGTATCAATGGTGATCCCTGGGTCACTCCAACCCCAGCAACCGCAACAACATATACCTTTAACAATTTGGCCAGTGGCACTTACACTATCAATGTTAGTGATGGGTCAGGCTGTACGGGTGTTTTACAAACTATTGTTATAGACCCCCAACTAACGGTCATAGCATCAGCACCGAAAATCAGTGCCTGTGCGACCGATACGGATATCGCAATTACCGCAGCAGGTGGTGACGCCAACTACGTATATGCCGTTGTAACAAATGGTACGGCAGTTGTTGATGGCGACTTTAATACAACAAACCCTGTTACGGTTTCCATTGCCGGAGACTATGGTGTACATGTTAGGGATAATAGTGGAAATGCAGGGTATTGCTCCGCTGTTTATACCATTACCATTGTTAAGGATGCGCCCATCGTAATTACACCAACACCAACAACGGTGAGTTGTTTTGGAGGTGCTGATGGTGCTATTTCCATTGTTGTGAATTCAGGAGGAGAAGGCCCGTTCGAATATAGTATTGATAGCGGAACTACTTATCAGGTTTCGAATGTTTTTCCCAATCTAACAGCAGGCACTTATCCTGTTCAAGCAAGAGATGCTAATAATTGTGAGACCGTGGCAATCGATACCATTGTAGCCGAACCAGCTCAATTGGTCGCCGAAGCTATCGTTACCCAAGATTATACTTGTTTACAACTAGGTCAAATCACTATAGGTAGTATAACCCCAACATCAGGAGGTTCAGGAAATTACCAATACAGTATTAATGGCGGTACGTGGACAGCCTCAACAACTGGTGGTCATACCTTTATCGACTTAACAGATGGTACGTTCAGTGTACGTGTACGTGATGCCAATGCGATTTCTTGTGAAATAACCTTGGCCGATGTGATTATAGCGCCCTTGCCGGTCGCCCCAACATTGAGCACGGCCATTACCTATAATTGTGATGGAACGGGTAATATTACCGTATCGCCGACTGACCCAACCTACACTTATAGTATAGACGGAGGCGCTTTTCAAGCAAGCAATGTATTCAATAATATTGCCCTCGGAACCCATACGGTTACCGTTAATTACGGAAGCGATTGTACGCTAACAATAGCTGCTATCGTAGAGCCCGGCAATGCTTTTGAAGCATCGATTATTTCTTTTGAAAACTTGGATTGTAATGGAGATGCCTCAGGAACGATAACTATTGCCGCCGATAATTTTGGTGCAGGTGGTTTTGAATATAGTTTGGATGGGGCTACTTTTTCAGGGCCATTTGCAGCTTCCCCACAAGTAATAAGTAGCTTAACTGCCCAGGTGTACGCCATTACAGTAAGGGACGTAGACAATCCTATTGCCGGTTGTACCATTGTATTGAACCAAACGCTAACAGAACCTGATGTCGTTGTTGCCTCTGCAAGTATTACAGCCGTATTTACCTGTAACAATACCGGAGCAACAATAACCGCAAGTGCAATTGGAGGCACGCCCACATACGAGTATCAATTAGAGGATAACGTTGGCGGAATAATTACGGCCTACCAAACAGGAACGGTATTTGCCAATATTTCTGCAGGGGATTATATCGTTAGGGCAAGAGACGCCAATCTGTGTGACGACCCCATTGATACGGCCATAACGGTGATAGCACCTGTAAGTCCTGTATTTACGACCACTCCTACAGCCTGTTATTCTGGTAATAACGATGGTTCGATTCAGGTTGATATTACATCCCTTCCAGGAAATGGCGGTTTTCAATTCAGCATCAATGCTGGACCTTGGATGACACCGACCCCTACTTCGGCGACGACCTATACTTTTGACAATCTGGCCAATGGCACCTACACTATAGACGTAAAAGATTCTTACGGTTGTGCCGGAACGCAACAGACAATTACTATAGATCCAAACATAACAGCTATTGTTGATGTAGTCGACATTAGTTCTTGTGCAGATGGCAGCATTACAGTTGCCGCTTCAGGTGGTGATGGTAATTTTGCCTACGCCTTTGTAACTACGGGAGCTCTTGTTACCGCTGTTGACTTCGGCCCTTCGAATACCTTTGCGGTAACCGCTGGTAATGATGGTGATTATGATGTATATGTTTGGGATAATAATGCGGTGGATCCTCATTGTCAATTTATGACAACGGTAACTGTGGATCCTGCAACCCCAATAACCTACACCTCAACCCCAACCGACCCAATATGTCATGATGGGGTGGGCTCAATCGTGGTAAATATCACTTCGGGAGATAGTCCGTACACTATTCAGATCATTGATTTGGATAACGGAGGGGCTTCTGACCAGACCAATACCAACGTAGTTGCAACTACACAATCATATTTCAACCTAGCGCCAGGCAATTATACCATAAATGTTACCGATGCCAATGGGTGTACTGTAACCGATACGCCTGTCAATATCACTAACCCCGATGAGTTGACCGGATCTGTTGTTCCTATACTTCCTGCCGCTTGTAACAGTGTGAACCCTCTTGACTACGGTTTCCAATTTGTGGGTTATCCAACAACTTTAGGCGCTATAGAGTTCAGTGCCGATGGAGGTCTCACTTGGGTCGCGGATAACAGCATCCCCGGAACTTCCGATATTCTATTAGGTTATATTTCAGGAACCAGTGTTTTTCCATCCATGAGAACCGTGGACGGATCGGGCAATACCCTTTGCCAAACTGATTTGCCACGATACATTATCCCATTCCCATTAGATAATCTAGACATTAGTATTACCACCGTAGTAGTTGGTTGTAACGAACTTCAAGTCACCGTCCAGGGTACCGCCGGTGTTCCAAATTACGAATATACCTATACTGACGACCCTTCAACATTCAACATAGCCACAGCAACTTGGACCGCCGCTATTCCTGGATCACATACTTGGGTAGGGCTTATACCTGGCCGAACCTATGTATTCTATGTTAGGGATTCTACAGGTTGCGTACGTCAAAGTAATGTAAATGTAAACGATATAACCGTTAATCCTCTTGAAATAACATCAACCTATGAACCTTCTTGCTCAGGAGCGAACGATGCTGAGGTTACTTATACTATCACTGATACCGATGGCACATCGCACCCAAGTATGCGTTGGGAGTTTTACGATGCCCCAACAGGTGTATTGGTTCAGGCAAATGCAGGTAACCCTGCAAGTATTCCTGCCTCAAATACAATTACTGTTACCGGTTTGGCCCCTGGTGAATATTATATAGTAGTCACTGAGGTTGATGCAGGTGGGGTTGATGCGTGCGCGTCGGGAAGTGAAAATCTCTTGATCGAAGAATTAAATCCCATTACAGCCACTTTGAACAAATTAAGTGATATTTCTTGTAACGCACCAGGTTTAATTTCTATTGAAAATATTACTGGTGGAGGCGGTACATTTACATATACCGTAACTGGGCCTGCCCCTTTTGTAACCATTGTTGCAACTTCAGATAATCCCGTATCAATTCCAGCAAACTCACCTTCTGGAAACTATAATGTAACCATTACGGATCAGTTCAGTTGTTTTACCAATTTGGGGCCAATTAACCTTAATTTGACTCCGAATCCGACTATAGACTCTATAGTAATCGATAATTGTGCGTCACCCACATCATTGACCGTAAACGCAACAAGCGGTGCTGCACAAATACTGTATTCTATAGATGGAGGAGCTACGTATGTAGATAATGGTGGGGTTTTCAACAATATTGCCGCAGGAAACTACAACATCGCCATTATAGACAGTAACGGCTGTACCGATACAGATACCATTGATGTATACCCTGTTTTGGAAGTAAATGTAATTTTGACCAAATTGTTGGACTGTACGGCAACCCCAGACGCCGAGATTACAATCGATGTTACGTTTGGCTCTGGAAATTACGACTATGAGGTTTCAAATGGTATGGGGGCCGTAGTCGCTAGAACTGCTTTGCCAAGCAATCCTTTCGTTTTTGCCGCTACTATTGCAGAAGACTATACAGTCACTATTTACGACAACAATACGGCAGCACCCGAATGTAATCGAATATTCCCAATTACAGTGCCAGCTGCCATAGTTCCGATCTCAACAATTGATTCGTTCACTGATGTTAGCTGTAATGGCGATAACGACGGAACGATTACGGTAAGCACAACCGATAACGGTGTCGGACCGTATACCTTCGAAATTATTTCAGGGCCTGGTAGTGCAGCCGTTTTTCCAATAGTGCCTACTTCAAGTACGACGACCACGGCAACATTTACCGCCCTTGAAGGAATTGCCGTGCCAGGAATTACATATACCATTCGAACAACAGCTTCCAATGGGTGTACAGCCGATATTACTCAGGCCATCACACAGCCCGATGCTATTTCCAATGTTGTCGCAACCATTTTGGAATTTGGTTGTACCACAGGAAATAATCAGAACAATGCAACCATTACTATAGATGATACGATAATTACCGGAGGTAGTGGAAACTACATTACTTATGAATTTATAAACGACCAGGGTACTCCAGCAACTGGCGACGATGTTGTCGTACAATCTGGAGCTTCCGTAAGTTATACAGAAACGAACATCGCTGGCGGAACCTACATCATCAATGTGTATGATGACAAAGGTTGTTTGGGAGCCGCTACGGCAACCATTTTAGAGTTTGTCGAAATTACAGACCCAACGGTGACCATAACACAAGATATTACATGTAATCCAGGAAATGATGCCGAGGTCTTAATAGGTATTACGATAACCCCCGCTACTGGAACTCCTGATTTATCCTATAATGTTGTGGGTACTGATAATGCCTATAATGCACCAAATCAGGTTTCAAATGCATTTACCGCATTGGGTATCGGAAACTATTTGGCAACCGTTACCAATCATGATACCGGTTGTCTTGTACAAACGACTTTTGAAATATTAGACCCCAATACCTTTGAAATAGCAAGGACCACAGTCGATGTAGTTTGTTTTGGAGATAACGGCTCTGTAAGTTTTACAATTAGTGACGCTATTAACCCGTACGCCGCTGGCTTTACATGGCAAATTTATGACTCTCAAGGCACTGCTGCTCTAGGCGATG
>CAZEUV010000035.1:0-4518 GCA_964515285.1 uncultured Maribacter sp.
CTTCGGTCACCACAACTTCTTCTAACTGTTCAGCTTCCTCTAGCAACTGAAAATTGATCTTTTGGTTTTCTGAAAGCAAAATGGTTCGTACGATGTCATGAAAACCCAAATAACTAACTTGAATTTCATATTCACCCTCAGGTAGGGTCAGGGAATAAAACCCATATTCATTAGTGGTGACGCCGGTTCGCAGTTTGGGAACCGCGATGGTCACCCCAATTAACGTCTCGTTGCTTTTCTCTTCTGAAATAGTACCGCTAAGTGTATATTTCTTTTGAGAAAAACTCAAAAACGAAAAACATATAAAAAGAAAAATCAGGAGTCTAGTACGTTGACCCATTTAGCCGGTTTTTTATAAAAGTATAAAGAAAAATTCCGTTTTTGTATTTGTTAACAATTATTTATACTGTATGATTATTTTAATAACCTAGAGCCAAAAAAAGAGCCTTGTGCAGAAGAATGCAAAGGCTCTTTTTGTTATCTATTCGAATTCAGTTTATATACTTTGTAATATTGAATTCAAAGTATTACTGGGTCGCATGGCCTTAGTGATCAATTCAGGGTCTGGTTTGTAATAACCGCCAATATTCTGAGATGTGCCTTGTGCATTTATCAGTTCATCTAAAATCTTAGATTCGTTACGCTGCATATTTTCGGCCACTTTGGTAAAAGTTGTTTTTAATTCGGTATCAGCATCTTGATTTGCTAAGGCCTCTGCCCAATAGAGCGCCAAATAAAAATGACTTCCCCTGGTATCGAGTTCATTTACTTTTCGAGAGGGGGATCTATTAGTGTCCAAAAACTTTTCAGTAGCACTATCCAAAGCATCACCCAATACCGTAGCTTTTTGGTTATTGTATTTTTCTCCAAAGAACTCCAAGGAAACGCCTAGTGCCAAGAATTCGCCCAATGAATCCCATCTTAAATGGCCTTCCTCTAAAAATTGGGCTACGTGTTTTGGAGCAGAACCCCCCGCCCCGGTCTCGAACAGACCTCCACCGTTCATTAACGGAACAATAGAAAGCATTTTCGCACTGGTACCCACTTCTAGAATGGGAAAGAGATCGGTTAGATAATCACGCAAAACATTACCCGACACAGAAATGGTGTCTTTGCCTTCTTTGATTCGTGTTAAAGTAAATTCAGTCGCTTTTATGGGAGAAAGAATGCGAATGTCTAAACCAGAAACATCGTGATCTGGCAGGTACGTATTGACTTTCTTTATCAGTTCGGCATCGTGTGCCCTATTTTCATCTAGCCAGAATACGGCTGGTGTTTGTGATGCCCTTGCACGGGCAACTGCCAGTTTCACCCAATCTTTGATCGGTGCATCCTTCACTTGGCACATTCTCCATATATCGCCTTCCTCGACTGTATGCTCCAAAAGAGTTTTTCCTGAATTGCTATCTACAACCTTTACAACACCCTTGGCGTTTATTTCAAAGGTCTTGTCATGAGATCCATATTCTTCGGCTTTTTGGGCCATGAGGCCAACATTGGGTACTGTACCCATCTTTGTGGGATCAAAAGCCCCGTGTTTTTTACAGAAATCGATTGTGGCTGTATATATGCCCGCATAACTACTATCGGGTATTACCGCCTTGGTATCTTGTAATTTACCTTCGGTATTCCACATTTGGCCCGAATTACGGATCATGGCCGGCATTGAGGCATCGATGATCACATCGCTGGGAACATGAAGATTGGTAATGCCCTTGTCTGAGTTTACCATGGCCAAAGCTGGACCGTTTGCTATTGCATTTTTTATATCGTTCTCTATTTCAGATTTTTTTTCGGGGGAAAGCTCGTTTAGTTTGTCAAGAAGATTTTCGAGTCCGTTATTGGCATTGATTCCGATCTCTTCAAAAGTTTTACCGTGCTTCTCGAAGACATCTTCAAAAAACACCTCTAGGGCATGGCCGAAAATAATGGGATCTGAAACCTTCATCATCGTTGCTTTCAAGTGAAGCGAGAACAAAACACCTTTTTTCTTGGCATCATCAATTTGATCTTTCAAAAATGCAACTAGGGCGGCTTTGCTTAAAACAGTTGCATCTATGATCTCACCTTTCAATAACGGGAATTTTTCTTTTAAGAGAATAGTGGTACCGTCAGCTTGAACCAATTCTATTTTTACATCAGTGGGGGCGGAGAGGGTCAATGATTTCTCGTTGGCGAAAAAATCACCGTGATTCATAGTGGCTACATGTGTTTTCGAATTTGGACTCCATACCCCCATTGAATGCGGATTCTTTTTAACGTAATTTTTAACGGCTCTTGGTGCCCTACGATCTGAGTTTCCTTCTCTTAGAACAGGGTTTACCGCACTGCCCTTTATTTTATCGTATTTTGATTTGATTTCCTTTTCAGAGGAATCTGCTGGCTCATCAGGGTAATCAGGAAGGGCATAGCCTTTAGCCTGTAATTCTTCAATAGCCTCTTTGAGCTGTGGAATAGAAGCACTTATATTGGGTAATTTGATGATATTAGCATCAGGGTCTTTGGCCATAATGCCCAGTTCTTCCAAATCATTGTTCACTCTTTGATTTTCATTCAAAAAATCAAGAAAAGCAGAAATAATCCTGGTTGCTAGGGAAATATCTTTTGTTTCGATATCAATTCCCGATGTTTTCGTGAAAGCTTTTATAATGGGCAGAAAAGATTGAGTGGCCAAGGCTGGAGCCTCGTCTGTTTGGGTATATAATATTTTTGGCATTTAAATTCTTTATTTTGTGTTTTTCGCGTAACAAAGATACAATTTTAAGGTACTATAAAAGCCTGGTGGATCTGTAAATATTTGTATTCAGAAGCGTTTTAAAAATGACAAAACCCATATCATTGTACAAGTACATTGATATGGGTTTTTAGAAAAAGTTTACAAACTTTTTGTTCTGTTTTACAACAAAACGGCAACCATTGATTGCATTTGCGTCACTCTTTCAACGTTTGAAATAGATTAAGTTCTTAATTATTAAACCAAGCAACTTCAACATATTTCTTCTTGTAGTCTTAATGCACCTTTTTTTAAAAACCCCACCGAAGTTTTGCTTTCAATGAAGATACACCCACATGTCTGTGTCAAAAAGCGACAGCTTTTTGTTTCCATGATCATTTCTTTAAAATTTCAACCATAATAAATTACGAATGAATCTTAAATCAACTAAACAACAATATAAAGAACGTAAACTCTACAATAGTGCTAGAAAAATGCCACTCCTGACATTTCTTTTGTACTATGATATAAATATATCAAAAAATATCTAAATAATAAAATTTCCAATAGACTAATAATCAACACACTATGAACACTGGTTATTAACAAATGTTCATAAAATACCCACCTTTCGACCTTGTCAAAAGATGGGTATTTCTTATTGATTTTATATGTAGGCTTATTTACGTACTTCCTTGATTCTTGCTTTTTTACCGGTAAGTTCTCTAAAGTAGAATATTCGAGATCTACGAACCTTTCCTTTTTTGTTGATCTCTACTTTTTGAAGAGCTGGCAAGTTTACTGGAAAAATACGTTCAACACCAACAGTTCCTGACATTTTTCTAATTGTAAAAGTCTCAGTTGCGCCAGATCCCCTTCTTTGTATTACGACCCCTTTGAAAAATTGGGTACGTGTTTTTTCGCCTTCCTTGATTTCGTAATAGACGGTTATCGTGTCTCCTGCAGAAAATTCAGGAAATTCTTTTGGGGCAACAAATTCACTTTCTACGTATTTTATCAATGCTTCCATTGTACTCTAATTTACAATTATGTTTTGACCAACGTTCACGATTTTCGTCAGAGGTTGGTTTAACAGTGTGCAAAAATAGGCTATATATTATAACCTACAAGGTATTTCCAGTATTTTTTAAGTGACCAGATGTATTTACAAACTTAGGAACCAATACGTTTATATTCATTTAAATTGAATGTGTTCGGTTCTTTTTTAATTTCAGTTACTTTCATTGATTGATTTATACTGTTCTTTCCTATATATGTATATTCCATTATCAAACCTTTTTCCAATTCTTCCATTATTTTTGAATCAATTCCTTTTTCCTTCGGGTTTGATTTTGAATTTGGGCCAAACCCTCTTGAGAAACTGAATGGAGCATTGTTGGTGACATAATAAATTGAGGTGCTTTCATCTGTCTCTATTTTATAGCCCTGACACTCATAGTCCAATATCGTTTTTGTATCGGTTCTAGTTACTTTATAGTGTTTATCATCTTTATCTGGCTCAGGTATGGGTCTTGTACGTACTACTTTTCCCTTTCTGTTCATCAATGTGTGTATTTTGTTTATTTCAAAATCCATGATAGTAATCCTTCCTTTTGTAGGATCCATTGTCATTCCGTAATATGAGGCATTTGGTTTAACCAAATAGTACATATTGATGACACCCTCATCTGATTTAGCCTCTACTGTTAAGCTCCAATCAAAGTCATAGCTGTTTTGTGTACTGTGCTTACTGGCAACATCTTCATCAACTATCGTATTGATAGACAACTCCCCACTTTTACTTT
>CAZEUV010000035.1:4618-8366 GCA_964515285.1 uncultured Maribacter sp.
CTGGCAACATCTTCATCAACTATCGTATTGATAGACAACTCCCCACTTTTACTTTGACTGAATTCAGAAGTACTCGGAGCCTTAGGTGATTGTTCATTTTTGCATGCTGCAGTTATGAGTAACAGTAGACCAATTGTAATTGTTTTTTTCATTTTCCGTACGTTTTTAGAGGTCTGTTCCTCTATTGGTGTCGCTAAAACCGAAATGTAAACATACTACTTGGGGCGAAATCGGCATAAAGACCTTTTTGCAAAGATAGAATATCGTTTTAGAGTAAAAAGATTTTGGGGACTTCATAAAAACACACACCTTTTGATAAAGCCCAAAGCCCGTATTGTTAATAGGTTTTTGTTATCTCTTCTTTTTTTTTGTGCAGATTTCCCAAATAGATGTTATTCATTCAGGAAGTCCGTTTCTTTGAATTCAATACTTTTTGTTTTTAAATATCCCCAAATCTCTACTGTGTTCCCTGCATTAGATAATTCAGAAAAATCAGTTTGGAATAGGCAATAAGTAAGAAATGCGTCAATGTTCGTTTCGGGGATATCGAAATTTTCAGACATTGTTTTCTTTGAAAATTTAGCAACGATTTCTTTTTCAATTGCCATGTTTTTATCGCGAGCAGCCATTTCTTCGAATGATTTAGTTCTGCCGGAAGCTCTGTTCATTATTTTATGGGTGTTTATAATTACAGTTAATGTTGCAAAACCAAGAACCTCAAGTAGTTTTCCACGATCTTCAATTGTTGCGAGCCGTACATACTTTCCTCTGTCCGCCTCTAAAAGTAATCTTTCACTTTGGGTCATTACTTCTACATCTGCATTTGGCAACCCCAATGATGATGAAGTAACAACAGGCTTAATACCTAGTCTTTCAATGTCAAGGTCTATTTTTCCCGTCAGATTGTAGGGTGTAACCGTAACTTCATTTAAATTGATAATGTTTTCCACAAGATTCACGACGACCGAATTTTGGTTAAAGATTGTGTCGGTAATGATAATTTCTTTTGTTAGGTATTGAACCGCAGTAAATCGAATAAAATCTCTTGATTTAACCTCAATGGTGAAGAATCCTAAAGTATCGGTAATCGTTGTTTTTTTAGAATTTAAGTTGACGATTAATACATTCGAAACATCGTTGTTAAGACTTTTAACCCTACCATTTAAGAGTGTAGTATTTTTTTGACTAAATACAGTATAACAAGTCAATGGAATAAATAATAGCACAAAGAATCTTAAATGCTTTTGCAATAGTTATATTTTAGAATTAGGGTAAAGTGTATTCCAAATTAGAGTATATGCTCAAAGCTCCAATTAAAACATCATTTGACGGCATAGAAACCCCGTTAAAAGTGTACGATATAGTTACATTTTCATCAGGAAAGTGCATGGATATAGATTGAAAACCATCTAATTGTCCGCTATGCCCAAATGCGTTTTTGTCATAAAAAGGAATCGGAAATAGCCCAATACCAATGCCATCGACCATTTTCTTCATTTCTTGTAGCGAACTTTCTGTAACGACTTTACCGTCAAATAATGCTTGATAAAAAGTGTTCAAATCATTTGGGTTCGATACTATTGAGCCAGTTCCCTGTACAAGGGTAACGTTTGTTTCGGTTGCAAGAATCCAATCATTCGATTGTCGATTATACGATAATGCCTCCTTATTTGCTACGTCAATAAGTCCGCCGTTGTACGTATTCGAGAGGGCAAGCTGATTGATAATTCTATCTTTGAGAACATTTGAAAAAGATTTTTCATCAAGGTTTTCTATTATAAAGGATAATAGAACGTAGTTGGTATTGGAATATTCAGTTTTTTCACCAGGTTGAAATACAGTCCCGTTTTCAATAAACAAAGCAATAAGTTCTTCTTGTGTTGCAGGTTGCGTTACAATTTCAGAATCATATGCTGTATTTGTATAGTTAAAAAGGCCACTTCTATGCCTTAGTAAGTTCTCTATGGTTATAGAGCTTGAATTGGGTATTTTAGCAAAGAAATTATCAAGTTTGGTGTCTAGCGCCAACTTGTTTTCTTCAATTAATTGCATTATGATTGAAGCTGTAAAGGTTTTTGTAATCGAAGCAATTCGATATTTGGTTTGAGCGGTTGCCGAAATTCCATTTGAAATATCAGATTTGCCATAAGATGCTTGATAGTCCAATTGTCCGTTTTTGGATATTGAAATACTGCCCATTCCTAGGTTTTTTTCTTCAATGGTTAAAAAGAACAAGTCCATTTTTTCTTTGTTAAAATTTTCTCCAAACTGCGGTGTTTTTTCTTCACTTATTGAACAAGCAAATTGAAAAATGATAATGGGTAAGATTAAGTAGAATACTTTTAACTTCTTCATGATTTTTATTATTGGCAAAGAGGTTTTGTAAAATAAGAGATAATATGAATATTGGTATACTTATAGGTCAGGGCGCAGCCTTTCGGTTCTCTTTTGTGCTTCTTCCTCACGCCATTGCTCAATTTTAGGAAAGTTGCCACTAAGAAGCACATCAGGTACTTTCATTCCTTTATACTCAGCTGGTCTTGTATAAACGGGCGGTGCTAATAGTCCGTCTTGAAAAGTATCGGTAAGTGCGGATGTTTCGTTATTGAGAACACCTGGTATTAGTCTAATAACCGAATCACATAATATTGCCGCACCTAATTCTCCGCCAGATAACACATAATCACCGACTGAAATTTCCCTGGTAATAAAAGTATCCCTCACCCTTTGGTCAACGCCTTTATAGTGTCCGCAGAGAATTATTAAATTTTCTAAGAGCGATACACTGTTCGCTATTTTTTGATTTAAGGTCTCCCCATCGGGTGTCATATAGATGATATCATCGTATTCCCGTTCGCTCTTTAGGGCGGTAATGCACTTGTCAATAGGTTCGATCATCAGTACCATGCCCGCACCACCACCAAATTGATAATCATCGACCTGGTTATAGCTTTTGTCGGTATAATCTCTGAGATTGTGAAAATGCACCGATACCAACCCTTTGTCAATGGCTCTTTTTAGGATGGATGCCTCAAACGGACTCTTCAGTAGCTCAGGTAGAACGGTAATGATATCGATACGCATGAAATGGGTGGAATTTTCAAGGTTGTTTTGATGTCCAAAAGTAATGAAAACAGTCCGAATCTTTTTTCCAGCCCAGTTTTTCGTACAGTTGTTGCGCTGGGTTGTCTGTTGCGGTTTCCAGAGCCAGCCCTTTGTACCCTGATTTTTCACAAAAACCCTTTGCATGGTTCAGTAATGCTTCGCCGATTCCTTTACCTCTATAGGCTTTTGAAACATATAGATCGTTTAAGATAAATACGGGTTGAAGCGAGACCGACGAAAAAGTAGTGTAGAGTTGTGCGAAACCAACGGGCTCATCATCATCATCAAAAGCAATAAACACCACGGACTCATTTTTAATTATTCGCTCTTCAAGAAATTGTTTAGCTGCGTTCAGATCGGAATCTTGTTTGTAAAAAACTCGATATTGATCGAGCAGGGGGGCAACTAAATCAATATGATCAGGATTGGCCTTAATTATTGAAATCATATTTGAAGGCTAAAAAAAAGCTCCGAGAAAGAGCTTTATGTTTTATTCCCATCAGTGGGTTTTATACCCCGACGTTTGCGTCGAAATAAAAAAGATAAATTTCTATCAATACCTCGTTGGTTTGCCCCGAGGTAGTTTACTCTTATTTTTTGTATTTGTTTATTTCATCTTGTAGTTGTCTACTTATTTTTTGTT
>CAZEUV010000035.1:8466-15742 GCA_964515285.1 uncultured Maribacter sp.
TCTTATTTTTTGTATTTGTTTATTTCATCTTGTAGTTGTCTACTTATTTTTTGTTCTCGCTCTAGAGCCCTGCGTCTATGATCTTCATATTCTTCTTCTGTCTCGTTAAGCGATGTTTTGGCCTCTTGGGTTAGAATGTTACTGCGTCTAAATTTGTATACAAAGAACAAGAAGAGTCCTAATAAACCAGCGATAATTGTCCAAAGAATGGTATTGTAGGTGATTTTTGATACCAACATGCCTAGAAACGACATACTATCTTTTTCTTCTGTAACAGCGGTAAGATTGTTGGTGGTTTCCGCTAATTTTTTATTGAGCGATGAGATAGTGGCCTCATGGCCCGATATGGTGGTCTTTAATTCGGTAGCTCTTTTATTGTATCCCCTTAAGGTGTCCAAAACATTTTGACGTAGCTTGTCTAAAGAAATGGTACGTACCACCTCATATTTTTTACCATCTGCTCTATAATTGCCCGATTTTTTATAAATATATTCGAACTGATTGTCAATGCGGCCTTTATCCAAGGACAAATCTGATTGGGTTTCATCTTGTGCTTGAACCGATAGTACGCTTGTTGCCAATACGGATATTACAATTAATAGTGTTTGAAAACCTTTCATTTATACAGATCTTGAGGTTAAAAATGATTTAGAGGGAACTAAAGTAATTCAATAATATCAATTAAGAAAAAAAATATTCACGGCAACCTCTAAAAACAGCTAATAATAGGTATACCTTCTTACTTTGGCAATATACTTGGCCAATCGAATCACCTGATGTGAATAGCCATATTCGTTGTCATACCAAATGTACAAAAGAATATTTTTTCCATTGTTGGATACAATTGTAGCATTGCTGTCATAGATGGCAGGAGCAGAGGCCCCGACAACGTCAGAAGAAACCATCTCTTTGCTCAGTGAATATTTTATCTGTTCGACCAAATCACCTTCAAGGGCATATTTCTTTAAAATTGTGTTGATGCCATCTATAGAGGTTTTGTTTTTGATTTCTAAATTCAGAATGGCCAAGGAGCCATTTGGTACGGGTACCCTAATGGCATTTGAGGTCAATTTTCCCTTTAATGAAGGCAAGGCCTTGGCCACGGCAGCACCAGCACCTGTTTCGGTTATTACCATATTTAGGGCAGCAGCTCTTCCTCTTCGGTATTTTCCATGCATGTTATCCACTAGATTTTGATCATTGGTATACGCATGAATAGTTTCTAAATGTCCTTTTTTTATACCCAACGAATCTTCGATCACCTTGAGAACAGGTGTTATTGCATTTGTGGTACATGAGGCCGCAGAGAATATTTTCACGGTGTCAGGGTCGTATTCTTTTTGATTAACCCCATGCACAATATTTGGGACCCCTTTACCTGGTGCGGTCAATAAAACGCTAGATGTTCCTTTAGAAACCAAATGCCTGCTTAATTCGGCTTTGTCTCTAAAAGCCCCGGTATTATCGATAACGAGTGCATCTGAAATACCGTATTTTGTGTAATCGATGTCTTCGGGTTTTGCGGCATTGATTACATGAACAGTTGTACCATTGATGATCAAGGCCGATTTTTCTATATCAATGCTCACAGTGCCCATAAACTTTCCGTGAACCGAATCGGTACGTAATAGGTTGGCACGTTTTTCGAGAATATCGACATTTATCTCTCCTCTGACCACAATGGCCCTCAATCGCAATTGATTTCCTTTTCCCGTCTTGGCCATGAGCTCTCTGGCAAGTAACCTACCTATTCTACCAAAACCGTACAACACTACATCTTTAGGTTTGATTTCTTTGGTCTTTTTGGCATCTTTCAGTTTGTTGATGACAAAGGCCCTTATATCATTGTCATCATCATTTGAATGGTATTCATAGGTAAGCTTACCTATGTCAAGTTTCGACGGAGGCAGTTTAACATCGTTTATTGCCCTAAGAATTTCAACAGTGTCGAATATTGAAATCGGTTTTTGAACAAATTCACCAGCATATTCGTGCAAATGAATGATGTCACTGACATTTTTATCAATGACCTGATTTTTGAAAAGTACTATTTCAATAGATCTATCATACCAAAGATCACTAGTTATTTTAATGAATTCAGTGGTTGCCTTTCTTCTATCGGCTTGAAAGGCCAATTCTTTTTCGTACGATTTTATATTTGCCATTTTATTTGGGTCGGTAATTAAATTTAATACAAAAGTAAATATTTCAAACGTTTTCGCTCAATAGTTCATGAAATAAAAACGCTCCATAAAAGGAGCGTTTTTTATAAAAAGTTTAAACAGGTTTATTGCCTGCTATTGAAATATGAGTCTCTCTCTTTCTCCTTTTTCATTGACCATAGTGATAACGGTCTTTCCATATCTCGATATTTTACCAAAAAGAGTTCTGGCATCCTCAATAGTATCGATTTCCTCACCATCTACTGACAGAAGAATTTTTCCATCTAAACCGTAACCTCGGTATCTTTCTGGTACTCCAACGATTTTAACCCCTTTTTCAACCTTGAAACGTTTTCTATCCCCTTTGGTTAGGTTCTTTACCTGAAGACCCATTTGTGGTACGATGATGGTTTGTCTTTCCTTTAAAACCACTGAAAAATCAACATAGTCGCCATCTCGTTCGACGGTAACTTTTACTTTGTCACCAGGTCTTTTTGTTGAAATGTATCCAGTTAGATCTGGTAGTTTGTGAATACCTATATTATCTATTTTTTTTATAATATCCCCTTCTTTTAATCTTGCCTCGTACGCACCGGAGTCTTCTTGAATTGCGTCAATATAAACACCATCAATATCTTTTATTCCCTTTTTAATTGCATATGGGGTGTTGACAGGTACAGGTATTATGCCCAAAAACCCTTTTTGAACATTGCCGTATTCCATAATATCCTCTACAACCTTTTTAGCGATATTACTGGGTACGGCAAACGAATAGCCTACATAAGAGCCGGTTTGAGATGTTATTGCCGTATTGATACCCACAAGGTCACCATTGGTATTGACAAGGGCACCACCACTATTGCCAGGGTTTACGGCGGCATCTGTTTGTAAAAAAGATTGATTTCTTCCCAAATCTCTCGCTTTGGCACTGATAATACCCGCAGTAACTGTTGAGGTCAGGTTAAACGGATTACCGACCGCAAGTACCCATTCCCCGATTTTGGTGTTGTCAGAATCTCCAAAGGCCAGATATGGGAGTTTATTTTCGGTATTGATCTTAATAAGGGCGATATCTGAATTTGGATCTGCCCCGATCAATACTGCATCATAGGTTTTGTTGTTGTTCAAGGTAACCTGTAATTGATCTGCCTTGGCTATTACATGATTATTGGTAACAATATACCCATCAGAAGTAATGATGACACCAGATCCAGTACCGACCTGTGATTTTTTAGAGCTTCCGCTTTGGCCATAAAAGAAGTCCCAACCATTGGGTCTTCCACTGTTTAGCGTAACATTTTTTACGTGAACAACTGCATTAACAGTGTTTTCGGCCGCAACGGTAAAATCTATTTCGTTAATACCAGAACCTTTTGTAGAGGTAGGTGTAAAACTTGTGTCAAAAAACCGGGCTTGATTATTCGATTGAACAACGGCATAGTTCTGTTTCTCAAAAAACAGTTTATAAGCTCCGAGGGTTATGGCTCCGGCAAAGACAGAGACCAATACTAAACTTCCAAATTTCTTCATGTATAATTGTTTTTTAAAGGTATAAACTGGTGTATTGCCCAAAAATAAATAATTATCTCAGTTGAAGAACGGCTTTAACGACTTTTTAACTGCCAAGAAAACCTTAATAAAATGATATATTTGCTATTGAAAACCATTGCATGAAACTCACATTTTATAAATATCAAGGTACTGGTAACGATTTTGTCATTATTGACAATCGTGATTTGTTTTTCCCTAAAGGGGATATAAAACTGGTCTCTTTTTTGTGCGACAGAAGGTTGGGTATCGGAGCTGATGGTCTTATTCTACTAGAGAAAGATCCAGTTCACGACTTTAACATGATCTATTACAATGCAGACGGAAATATAAGTACGATGTGCGGAAATGGCGGTAGGTGCTTGGTCGCCTTTGCCAATTATTTAGGTATTATCGATAACAAAGCCTCTTTTCTCGCGATAGACGGCCTGCATATGGCAACAATAGAAAAAGAAGTAGTAAGCCTACAAATGGGTGATGTAACTGAAATCAAGAGCAAGCCCACCTCGTTTTTTCTTGATACCGGCTCACCACACCATGTGCAAATGGTTGAAAACCTAAAAGAGTTTAATGTGCACAAAGAAGGGGCAAAACTGCGATACGGACTGTATGGCGAAAAAGGAAGCAACATTAATTTTGTCAAACAAAAGACAACCAACTCTTTTTCGGTAAGAACTTATGAACGCGGGGTAGAAGACGAAACCTTATCTTGTGGCACAGGTGTTGTGGCAGTAGCCTTGGCAATGTACAGTTCTGGTAAGGCCGACAAAAATGATATTACAATCGAAACACAAGGCGGTGAATTAAGGGTGTGGTTTGAGGGTAATGGGACATTTCATAACATATACTTGACCGGTCCGGCAAAACAAGTTTTTAAAGGTGAAATAGAATGCTAGATCTAAAAGGAGAACATATCTATTTAAGAGCTTTAGAGCCTGCTGACCTTGAATTTTTATATCAATTGGAAAACAACACCCAAATTTGGGAAATTAGTGGTACAACAACACCCTATTCACTACATGTTCTACAACATTACCTAGATAATGCGCATCGTGATATTTATGATGTAAAACAGCTGCGTTTATGTATTTGCGAGACGACAACGGGTGAGGTATTGGGGCTTATCGATCTGTTCGATTTTGACCCCAAAAACCATAGAGCGGGTTTGGGTATCGTCGTTCTTGATACAGAAGAAAGAAATAAAGGAATAGCAACAGAGGCTATTTCTCTGCTATGCAACTATGTGTTTTCTATTTTAGAACTTCGGCAGCTCTTTGCCAATGTGACCGAAGATAATCACGTAAGCGTACATTTGTTCGAAAAAATGGGTTTTGAGCAAGTGGGAATAAAAAAAGATTGGATTTTCTCTAACGGAATTTATAAGAACGAAATTTTATATCAAAAAATCAAACCTAATGTACATTAAGAAAATTTTACTGCTTATAGTGCTCATCGGGCTTGTAATTGGCGGTCTGTTCGCCTATAAGGTCTACGGTGCTATTTTTACCCCAAACACAAAGTTCAATAATGATGAGGCCTATGTCTATATTTCTTCGGATGCTTCTTTTGAAGAGGTAAAATTATCGTTAGAACCCCTCATAACAGATATGACCACTTTTGAACAGTTAGCGAAGCGAAAAGGATATATTTCAAATGTAAAGGGTGGAAAATACGCCATAAAAAAGGGAATGAACAATAATGAGATTATTAATTCACTACGTAGTAATAATATCTCTATTAAGTTGGTTTTCAATAATCAAGAGACCTTGGCAAACCTTGCCGGAAGAATCTCTACTCAAATCGAACCAGATAGTGTAACACTGCTGAATTCTTTTCAAGACGCAACGTTTTTAAACGACAATGGTTTTGATGCCGAGAACAAATTGGCAATGTACATACCCAATAGCTATGAGTTTTTCTGGAATACATCTGCCGATGTGTTTAGAGACCGCATGTTAAAAGAGTATAATAGGTTTTGGAACGAAGATCGTCTAAAAAAGGCAAAAACACTCAATTTATCCCCTTCAGAGGTTGTTACCCTGGCATCAATAGTACATAAAGAGTCGGCTAAAATAGATGAAAGACCTAAGGTAGCAGGGCTTTATTTGAATAGACTAAAAACAGGAATGCGGCTACAAGCCGACCCCACTGTTATCTTTGCCTTAAAGAAACATGCGGGTAATTTTGACCTAGTAATCAAAAGAGTACTTTATAAAGATCTAGAATTAGATTCGCCCTATAACACCTATATACATGCAGGTTTGCCACCAGGACCTATAACAATGCCCGATATTTCGGCCATTGATGCCGTGTTGAACTATGAAAAACATGAGTATTACTATTTTGTAGCTAATGTTGAAAACTTTGGCTACCATAAGTTTGCAAAGACATTAGCACAACATAACCGTAATAAAGTACAGTACATCCGATGGGTGAATGCCCAAAAAATCTATAGATAGTACCTAATCGCTATTTTAAGACATGTTAACTAAATTTGAATATTTTTAACAAAGCCTTTTCAAAATAATATAGAATGCACTCTATCTTTGCATAGTGAAATTTAAGCAGGTGAATTTTTCCGTCAGTCTTAAGAAAATAACTATATGAGAAAGTGGATACGTTTTACCAGTCCCCTTGTCATTGCCTTTATTTTACTGAGTTTGGCTTTTGTGCCTTCAGTAGTTGAAGTGCCCAAAACTCTTAGAGTAACAGAGCCTACTGAAGTTTTGTTTCCCAAAAACAGAACTATTTTCAGTACGGTTATAGTTGCACCTCCCTTTTTGGGGAGTTCGTACATTGGTTTTAGAGAGGCCTTGGCCTTTAAAGAGTCGCAAGGAAATTATTTTCGAACGAATACTTTGGGGTATTTGGGAAAATACCAGTTTGGTATAGGAACATTGCAATTAATGGGCGTTTATAACGCAACTCATTTCTTGAATAATCCCATATTGCAAGAAGAGGTATTTCAAACCAATATAGCTCGTAATAAGTGGATCCTACGAAGAGATATTCAAAGATTTGTGGGTAAACATATAAAAGGGGTAGAGGTAACCGAATCAGGTATGTTGGCAGCTGCCCATTTAGCCGGTGCCGGTAATGTCAAGAAATACTTACGCTCTTATGGGCGTTACGATGTAAAGGACTCTTATGGCACTAATATAGCCAAGTACATGAACAAATTTTCTGGCTATGATGTATCACTCGTTACTCCAAAGAAGAATCCGAAAGTCAAGAAGCGTACGATGTAGTATTATAATATATGTGAAGATGGATAATGGCCCCGGTGAGAACTTCGGGGCTTTTTTTAGTTGTAGCCATAATTAACCTTGTATTATAAATATAGTGGGTCTTTTATGAAGGTCTAAGAGTATTTTTCTCCAATCTGACACCTTCTTGGTAGCGATATACTCAGTTGATAGGGTAATATCACAGGCGATGCAAACCTTGGTGTCGGCTGAGAGAACCTTGAGTATTTCTGTCAATAATTTATTATTTCGATACGGGGTTTCTATGCAAATTTGAGATTGCCGCTGCCCGATCGATGTTTTTTCCATTAACTTGATGGC
>CAZEUV010000035.1:15842-23317 GCA_964515285.1 uncultured Maribacter sp.
TGCAAATTTGAGATTGCCGCTGCCCGATCGATGTTTTTTCCATTAACTTGATGGCTTTTTTTCGTTCTGCACCATCTATGGGCAAATATCCAATAAAAGCAAAATTCTGACCATTCATACCACTTGCCATAAGGGCAAGAAAGATGGATGAAGGCCCCACCATAGGAACCACCTGTATACCTTTTTCATGTGCGATTTTGACAACTTCGGCCCCAGGATCTGCTATGCCCGGGCATCCTGCTTCAGAAAGAATACCAACATCGTGCCCTTCAAGACAAGGTAGTAGAAAAGTAGGTATAGATCCGGGTTCTGTGTATTTGTTCAATAATTGCAGATGTAGGCCAGACTGCGATTTTTTGGAGCTTATTTTTTTAATGAACCGTCGGGCGGTTTTCTCGTTTTCTACAATATAATAATCAATATCCTCAATGGTTCTTTTAATTGAAATGGGCAAGACCTCTAAGGGCTCGTTATCACCCAATGTTGTAGGTATCAAAAATATCTTTCCCTGTGAATCTCTTTCTTCACCCATGTACTTAGTATTGGTTTGTGCTTAATTTTAATGCAATGACATCACAGGCCGCATCAAGAAGATGAAAAACATGTTCAAACCCGTCTTGGGCATCATAATAAGGGTCTGGTACTTCCTTTTCATCCAATTCCACCGCATCTAATAACAATCTTACTTTGTTGAAATCGGATTCACTTTGTGCCAGTGCAGTGATATTATCGTAATTGTTTTTATCCATGGCATATATGATATCAAAGTTCTTGAAATCTTCAACTTTGAAAATCCTACAACGTTGATGGGCAATATCAATACCATGTTTTTGGCCAACGGCAATACTTCTTTCATCTGGCTTATTGCCAATATGAAAACCGCCAGTACCTGCCGAGTCCACAAAAATATATTGGGAATCGACTTTACTTCGAAGAATACCTTCGGCCAATGGAGACCTACAGATATTACCTAGGCAAACCATCAAAACTTTGAGGGTCATTAGAAATCAGGTTAATTTTTTAGTCAGGTCTTCAATATATTTTCTGAACTGCTTATCGGTCTCGGCAAGATTGTCGACCGTTTTGCATGCGTGCAGCACTGTTGCATGGTCTCTTTTGCCAATTTGAGAACCTATGCTTGCCAAAGAAGCTTTGGTTAATCTCTTTGCAAAGAACATTGCCAACTGCCTTGCTTGTACGATATGTCTTTTCCGGGTCTTTGATTGCAGAGTGGCAACATCCATCTCGAAATAGTCCGAAACCACCTTCTGAATATAATCGATAGACACTTCACGTTTGGTGTTCTTGACAAATTTCTCGACCACCTGTTGCGCCAGTTCCAAAGTGATTTCTCTCTTATTGAAAGATGATTGGGCGATCAATGAGATTATTGCCCCTTCAAGTTCGCGAATATTGGTTTTGATATGTTTGGCTACATAATCGATAATATCATCGGGCATTTCAACACCGTCACGATATAATTTGTTCTTTAAGATCGATATTCTTGTTTCATAATCGGGATTTTGAAGTTCTGCAGATAACCCCCATTTAAAACGAGATAAGAGACGTTGCTCAATATCTTGCATATCGACGGGAGCCTTATCTGAAGTCAAAACTACCTGTTTTCCGTTTTGGTGCAAGTGATTGAAAATATGAAAGAAGACATCTTGGGTACCTGACTTACCAGACAGAAACTGAACGTCATCGATAATGAGCACATCGATCAATTGGTAGAAATGTATAAAATCGTTTCGTGTATTTTTCTTGACTGACTCAATATATTGTTGGGTAAATTTTTCAGCAGATATATAAAGTACCGTTCTCTCAGGGTACTTATCTTTTATCTCAACACCAATGGCGTGGGCCAAATGTGTTTTTCCCAATCCGACACCGCCGAACACCAACAGGGGGTTGAATGATGTTCCGCCAGGTTTGTTGGCTACTGCCATACCGGCAGATCGTGCCAATCTATTAGAATCTCCCTCAAGAAAATTGTCAAAATTGTAATTCGGATTGAGTTGCGATTCGATTTTGATATTTCGAATACCAGGAATCACAAACGGATTTCTGAGTTCTGGGCTTTTCGACTTAATCGGCACGTTCATTTCTTGCGAAACTATAGTGCCCCTGTTCGAACTCGGAATTTTCTCGGTGAAAGGTTCGCGGTTGCCGTACGTATTTTCCATTCGAATGATGTAAACCAATTTTGCGGTTTCACCCAATTCTTTGGTGAGGGCAACTTTCAATAATTTGACATAGTGCTCCTCTAACCATTCATAGAAAAATTTACTTGGCACCTGAATACTTAAAGCATTCTCAGATAATTGAACTGGTTTGATAGGTTCAAACCAAGTTTTAAAAGCCTGCGGCTGGATATTATCTTTGATAAACGCTAAACAATTGTTCCATACGGAATTAGCAGTAACATCCATTCTTGATCTTCTCTTATTTTTGTTGGTTAGTGTTTGTTAATGTAGGTCGGAAATTCGGTTGGAGCGAACCTTACATCCGGTTTCGACAAATATGTGAACAAAAAACCTAAAAAAAAAATGAAATGCTATTGAATTTTAGCTTTTTTTTTCGCATGTTCACAGACTGCTTTTCAGCACTCTTTAAATATATTGTTTTTTAACTTAGAAATATGAGTTTTAACGAAATTTCTTTTCGGGTAAGGTACGGCGAAACCGATCAGATGGGCATTGTGTACCATGGCAACTATGCGCAGTACCTTGAGATGGGTAGAATAGCGTGGTTGAGACAAATAGGCATCTCATATAAGGATATGGAAGAGAATGGCATCATGCTGCCAGTAATCTCTTTGAATATCAATTTTAAGAAATCTGCGGTCTACGATGATTTGATTACGGTACGTACGGTCTTGAAAAAAACACCTTCGGTACGAATCGAATTTGATTTTGAAATTTTCAATGAATCAAGAGAAATTTTGGCAGGGGCTTCTACAGTTCTTGTCTTTATGGATATGAAAAGAAAGCGACCCATAAAATGCCCTGACTACATATTGGAGAAACTTTAATAACAGTAATGTCTTTTTTTAGGAGGGAGGGAGATAATCAAGAGTCAACTTTTTTGACGGTGACAGAATTTATTCCCTGAAAAAAAGCTTCGGTCTGATCGGCGAAATCTTGACGAACTGAAATTAAAAGCCTACAGTCCATGTTCATTTCTTGAGATAGTATTTTCAATTGTTTTTGTTTGATGATACGCATTACCTTATTCATATCAGTATATTGAAATGCCAATTGAAATTGTTGTTGGATTGTTTTCTCAATGATCATTGATGTTTCAAGAGCCATATGTGCAGCCGTTCGGTACGCACTTATCAAACCGCCCACACCGAGTTTGGTTCCGCCAAAGATTCTAGTGACCGTTACCAATATATTGGTTACTTTATACGATTGTATTTGGCCGTAGATAGGCATTCCTGCTGAGTTGTTTGGTTCTCGGTCATCATTGGCCCTGTACGTAACGGTCTTAAGGCCTAACTGCCAAGCATAACATACATGACCTGCTCCAGGGTGTTTTTTTCTTAAAGTTTCAACAATGGATTTTACCGCATCTTCATTTTCTATAGGAAAGGCTTGCCCATAGAACTTGCTCTTTTTTTTCTTGAACAAAATTTCTTCTGATGGTTTTGAAAGGGCTCTATAGGTATCGGTTGCTTTTTTCATTAAAATAGGGCCACGAGAACGATACTGAGTACCGCCAGGGCGACTCCGCCCCAATTTTTTAAACTGAGTTTTTCTTTGAAAAGTACTATGCCCAAAAGGGTAGAGAACAATACAATGGCAACATTGTTAATGGTAAAGACCGAGGCACTGTTCAATGAATCACTTTCTAAAGCTCTAAGAAGAAAATGAATCGAGAAATAATTGGGTACTCCTAAGACGATACCTCCTAGTATGGTAATTAAGGTAATTTTCTTGGGTTTTTTTATTGATTTCAGTATATAATAAGCAATACCCACGACAGCGGCAAATCCAAACAAGGTTGCTGAAAACAATGAAGCCTCGTTATCGTTGATATGGGTATCTTGAATAAATTTCAGACTAACATCAATAATGCCCGAGCCCGTGAATACCATTATGGGTAAAAGTAAAAGTGAATTTTTACGGCTTATTTGTTTTTCTTTTGCAGATGCGAAATACACAGCTGCCAATGCTAACAGAACACCTAATATCTTGAGAGGCCCCAACACCTCTTCATACCAAACTACGCCAAAAAGCACAGGTATGACCAATGACATTTTCGTCGCTACCGAGGTTACCGAAACACCCGCTTTTTGTACCGTGGCCGCTATCAAATTAAAAACTACGACAAATAAGAAACCCAAGGCCAGCGTACTTGAAAACCATGGCTTTTGTGGGATATCGGTTAGCGTAGAACCCGTATCAAAAAATAACATACCCACCGAACAGGCCATCATATAATTGATGATAATGGCTAAAAGGGTCTCTACTTTATAAACGGCAAATAACTTGAACACCACATAGAGAAAACTTGAAAAAAGAACACTTAAAGCAAGGTCAAGCATGTTACAATTTTGTTTTTAAATGAACTATATCCTCTTTGCCAACGTGTAAATGCCAGCATTTGATACCCAGTTTTTTTGCTGCATCGGTATTTTCTTTGGTGTCATCGATAAAGATGGTTTCTTCGGCGATTAATTCATTCTGATCTAATACGAATTGATAGATATCCGCATTGGGCTTTCTCAGGTTGATTTCGTGCGATAGATAGAATTTTTCAAAAGAGCTCTTAAAACGATCGAACTTGTCTATTCCCATGATTTCAATAGCACGTTCTATATGCATGGCGTTTGTATTGCTTAAGAGAAAGAGTCTGTACGTGTTTTCTTTGGCCAATTCTTCTATAAACCGCAAACGATACTCAGGAAAATCCAATAAAATGGAATTCCAACTACTGACAATGTCTTTTGGTTTTGCCTTTGGGCAAACCAGTATCAATTGGTTTGTAAATTCATCAGAAGATATACCTCCTACCTCATAGGTCTCGCTAAGGCTTATAAGCTCAGGAGTTGGTTCGGGTTTGGCTCCATACTTTTCCATTTCGCGAAAAACCGCCTGCTTATCTAGGTTGATGAAAATATCACCAAAGTCAAAGATGATGTTCTTTATCACGGGGTATATATTTTAAGGATGTCTTGACCCAATTTCTTTGTGGTTATTAGATTCCCTTTTAATACAGGGGCTTTAAGACCTTGAGAGAAAGAGGTGGTTCCTGTAAGTACTCGGGCTTCGTCCCATAAACCGGCATCTATAAACGTTTGTAATGTTTGTGAGCCTCCTTCCACGATAACACTGTTTATTTTATGCTGATAGAGCTTTTCGCAAATTTGAGCTGCAACATCCTTTTGAAAATCTATTAACTCATAGGTGATGTCCTTTAAGTACAAAGAGGCATCGGAGACTTCGGTCAGCACTATAGTAGGAGAGCTTTTGTCGAACACGTTAAAACCGCTACTGATCTTTAATTCTCTATCGAGTACGATCCGAACGGGGTTCTTTCCTTTCCAATACCTGACGTTCAACTTGGGGTTGTCTTCCAAGACGGTATTCGTACCCACTAATATTGCCTGTTCCTCAGATCGCCATTGATGAACTATTTGCCTTGTAGCTTGCCCAGTAATCCAAAAGGGTTCGGGTTGAGATGTTCTTTTTTTCTTTTTTGGCGAAATAAACCCATCTAACGTTTCTGCCCATTTTAAGATAATATAGGGGTGTTTTTTTTGATAAAAGGTCAAAAAACGTTTGTGATGCGCTCGGCATTCTTTTTCCAACACGCCGACGGTTACATCACAACCGGCGTCGATCAACTTTTGAACCCCTTTACCAGCAACCTTTTCATGTGGATCCAAAACACCAATGACAACCTTGGGTATATGACGTTTCAGAATCATGTCGGTACATGGCGGTGTTTTTCCATAATGTACACATGGCTCTAAGCTGACATATAAAGTGGCGTTTTCAAGCAATGCGGTATCAACAACTGAGTTAATGGCATTTACCTCGGCATGTGCCCCACCATATGCACTCGTATAGCCTTCACCAATGATTTTTTCGCCATAAACGATTACAGCACCTACCATGGGGTTGGGAGCAGTTGTGCCCAAACCGTTCTTAGCGATTTCCAAACATCTTGAAATATATTTTTGGTGTATCTTCACATCGCAAAAATAGGTAAATTCATCACAGTTTTTTAATGGGAAAGAACACGGTCGTTTATAGAGAGATTACAACCGAAGACAATGCCGAAGTCGCCGAAGTCGTACGCAAGGTTTTAATCGATTTAGGTGTGCCAAAAGTGGGTACTGCATATGCCGACCCTAGTCTTGATATGATGTACGATAATTACAATGTACCCAAAGCCACTTATTTTGTAGTTGAAGTAGATGGAAAAATTCTTGGTGGTGCGGGTGTTGCCCAATTAGAGAACAGCACTGAAAATATATGTGAGCTCCAAAAAATGTATTTTTTAGAGGAAGCTAGGGGTAGGGGCTTTGGCACTGAAATGATACGGTTATGCTTGAACAAGGCCAAAGAGTATAACTTCGAAAAAGTGTATTTGGAAACTATGCCCTATATGAAGGCAGCCCAAAAACTCTATAAAAAAATAGGCTTTGAATATATTGATGTTTCCATGGGCGATACAGGTCATTATTCCTGTTCGGTTTGGATGCTAAAAACTATCTAGTTGATTTTCAAGAATGCTGTTACGAGAAATCAAGAACATATTTCATAAAGAACTCGATACTATCTACCCCGTTGAAGAGGTAGATAGCTTTTTTCAGATATTGATCGAACATTATCTAGGCTTGCAGCGGTTTGTATTGGCCCTTGAGCCCGACCTAATAGTTTCAAAAGAAGAAGAACAACCCTTGTTTGAAGGCTTATCTCAACTTAAGTTAGAACATCCTATTCAATATATTACTGGGGTTGCTTATTTCATGGAGATGGATTTTGCCGTAAACAAACACGTACTGATACCAAGACCAGAGACCGAAGAACTGGTCAGGTGGGTAGTTGATGATCATAGAAGCTTTAACCAAGAAATCAATATTTTGGATATTGGTACGGGTTCAGGCTGTATTGCTGTTTCCTTAGCTAAAAATCTTCCAAAGGCAAAAGTATACGCCTTGGATGTTTGTGGACAAGCCCTTGAAATCGCTCATCAAAATGCCATGACAAATAAAGTGGATGTCGATTTTTTGGAAGCCGATATTTTGACAATCAACAACCTAGACCCAAGGGCACGAGGTATGTTTCTAAAAAAAGCATTTTTAATTTCAAGGCAAGCCTCTGAGAATCAGACCCTCAATGAGGGATTGAAAACCCTAGAGGTGAAATTCGATGTTATTGTTTCCAATCCGCCGTACGTTAGAGAACAAGAGAAAAAGGAGATGAAGAAGAACGTATTGAACAATGAACCCAATTTGG
>CAZEUV010000035.1:23417-24973 GCA_964515285.1 uncultured Maribacter sp.
GAACAAGAGAAAAAGGAGATGAAGAAGAACGTATTGAACAATGAACCCAATTTGGCCTTGTTTGTCTCAAATGAGAATCCCTTGCAGTTTTATATGGCGATTTTGGATTTTGCAAAAGACAATTTAAAAAAGAAGGGTACTATATATTTTGAAATCAACCAATTTTTTGGAAAAGAGACCCAACAGCTTTTGGAAGACCATAATTTTTCTGAAATTGAGCTCCGAAAAGATATGTTCGGAAATAATAGAATGTTGAAAGGAAGTTTATAGAGCTGATATCATGAAAAGCATCGTCGTATTTTGTGGAAGTAGTGAAGGAAATACCCCAGAGTATATTGAAGATGGCTATTTATTGGGACAAGCATTGGCGTTGCAAAAAATAACCTTGATCTATGGCGGGGCTAAAATAGGGGTCATGGGTAAAATCGCCCAAGGAGCATTAGATGGCAAAGGAAAAGTCATTGGTGTGATTCCTGATTTTCTAAAACTAAAGGAAGTATATCATACCAGCTTGACCAAATTGATCATTACCGAGAATATGCACGAACGCAAATTAAAAATGCACGAGTTATCTGAGGGTATTATTATGCTTCCTGGGGGTTATGGTACCTTAGAAGAGTTTTTTGAAATGCTTACATGGGCACAATTAGGACTTCACCAATATCCGATAGGAATCTTGAATACCAACGGTTTTTATACAGAATTACTCAGTATGCTCAAGACCATGGTCGATCAGGGTTTTGTAAAACAAGAAAATTACGATATGGTCTTGGTAGATAATTCAGTGGAGGGGTTACTAGAAAAGATGAAAAAATACAAACCGCTCAACATACCCAAATGGATCAATAAAGACCAACTTTAGCAAACCATAAACTTTTAAACGTCTGAAAACCCCTAAACTATTTTTCAAACTCCTAAACTTTTTAAGCATATACCCAATAGTACCACAATATGAATGCAGAGCAAAAGATAGAATCCCTTCGAAAAGAACTCCGTGAGCACAATCATAATTATTATGTATTGGACAACGCCACCATATCGGATTATGAATTTGATATGAAATTAAAAGAGTTGCAGACCTTGGAGGAACAGCACCCCGAGTTGTACGACCCAACATCACCTACTTTTCGGGTAGGGGGCACCGTCACAAAAAATTTCAAGACCGTAGTACATGACCAACGTATGTATTCACTCGACAATTCCTATTCAAGAGAAGACCTTGAAGATTGGGAAAAACGCATTCAACGCGGTTTGGGTGATGTGGATGTCGAATTTACCTGTGAATTAAAATATGATGGGGCTTCAATTAGTCTGACCTATGAAGACGGAAAGCTACTGCGAGCCGTAACCCGTGGTGATGGTTTTCAAGGCGATGATGTGACTCCCAATATCAAAACCATTAATTCGGTGCCCTTGAAATTGACAGGTGATTACCCTGAAAGATTTGATATACGTGGTGAGGTTGTTCTGCCCTTTGAAGGTTTTGCCAAAATGAACGAAGAACGCATTGAAAATGACGAAGAACCCTATATGAACCCTAGAAATACCGCCTCGGG
>CAZEUV010000036.1:0-24921 GCA_964515285.1 uncultured Maribacter sp.
ATCGGGACCCCTATGAAAGATCGAATCGTTCATTGTCTCGATTTTTGATTTTAGTATATTTCTATTGTCATCATCATTACACTTCGTTAATGAGATGAAGCCGTTTATTCCGCACATATGATAAATTTAATATAACCAGATGGGTTAATGAAGAATACTCGAGGATTGGTATTGAAATATCTCCGAAATCATTCTAGAAAAAATCAAAAGACTATCTTTTGATTTTCAACCTACTGCTCTGTCTTTGTTTAATAGATAGGACCTCTCGACCGATTTTAGAACCCTACGATTTACCTTTGTCTGATATTATTATATTGTTGCATATTCTTTATACCTAATATTGAAAAAACCCGCAAACCCACCAAGGCTCTCGCAAATCTTGAAAAGACCCCAATACCTGTGTTTGACAGGAAATGGCAATAAAACCAACCCAAGTATGCCGATGGTTAAATAAATGAAACTTACGATAATTTTTTTCACCAATTTGCTATATTCTTTTTCTAACTTCAAGATGTACGTATAGGTAGTAGCCCCTCTGTACCATCTTTTCACTAACCATTGAACTGTTGACCTACTACGGGGTATGGTTTCATATACCGTGGCATTTTTGGCCCAAAAAATCGCTGCGCCGCTCTTGATTGCCTGCACGCCAAAATATGTATCTTCCCCACCAGTTTGATTAAATCGGGAGTCAAATTTTAGGTTGTTATCGCTTAAGAATTTTGATCTAATCATTGAATTGCCAGTTTCTACAAAGTCTAATTTTTCATTATTTTCAAAATTGTCAAACTTGAACCAACAAGCTAGATAGTGGGCAGGTTTTTTTTCAAAAACAGGAACATTGGGTCCTTGAACAATATCGGCGTTGTTTTTCACCATTGTTGCTATCATTTCATTTAACCAACACTTAGCAACAAATTCATCATCATCAACAAAAGCAATATAATCAGGATTGAAGCTTAGGGCTCTGCCCAAAATTTCATTTCTAACATTGGTAAGACCTTTTTTAGGAAAACTGTAATAATGAAAATCAAAAGAAGAAGGGCATTGTGCCATAAGCTCTTGCGCAATAGGCTCTCCCGTTCGTTCGATATCGTTGTCAACTAAGGCAATGGTAACTGATTTAATCAGGTCTTCATTTAGATCAAGAGAGAAGATACTGAGAATTAACTTTCTCAGCATAAGGGGTCTTTTATAAGTGGGTATTCCTATAACCAAATTGTACATATCATTATTTTAATGGATCGATAGAGGTCTATTTTTTAATCGTTTGTTGAAGTATGCTTGCTAATTTAGTTTCAAATGTGCTAAAAGTATAATATTCTTCATACCTCTTCCTTCCTGCAAGTCCCATTTTATTCCTTAGATCAGGTTCTCGAATTAATAATTCCATTTTTTCGGCAAGGTCAAATGAATTTTTCGGGTTCACCAAATAACCGGTTTCACCGTTTTTTACAACATCCGGAATACTACCTTCCAAAGTTGATATAACAGGCAAACTTTGTTGCATGGCTTCTAGATTTACCAACCCAAAAACCTCATTGTAAGTTGGAAAAATGAAAGCATCGGAATTCTTGAAATAGGCGATTTTATTTTCACCATATTTAGGGCCATGTGCTCGTACTGTTCGGTTTAGACCATATTCATTTACTTTAATGTCAAAATCTTCATTCGATATATCTGACCAAGCACCTACAAAATGGCATTTGAAATTCATTTTCTTTTCTTGCAATATTTTACAGCTATCAAGAAGTACATAGACCCCTTTTGTCTTCATCATATTGGATAAAAAAAGAAATTTGCAAGGTTCATCTTTTGCTGGTGTTTCTTTAATAGGTTGGTAATCTGTTATGTCAGGTATACCATTTCCACAGAAAAATACATTTTCTTTTTTTACATATTTCTCAATGTCGTGATACAAAAATTTAGAAGAGAGAATACTCTGGGTGTTTTTGAATGTGAAACGATACAAGAAGTTTAGTATTCCTTTTTTGCTGTTTTCTTTAATACCCTTATTGTGAAAATGGTATATTATTTTTGTTCCGAATAATTTTAAAATTGAAACAACCAAAAGATCCTTATAAAAACCAATGCCTTTAGCAGTTAGTGTCATATAGCAAATATCATATTCGTAAGTCAAATGAACTTTTATAACCTTGGTCAATATTTTAAAAACGGTCAACATTTTGCTTCCTCCGCCTTTTCCTATTTTTTTTAAACTAAATGATGTGGTTAGGTTAATATAATCGGCATTGAAGGCATTGTTGATATACTCGCTTTCCATGATACGCTTGCCCATAATGGCCGACCCGTTTATTGGAGGGGGAATATGAAAAATAAAAAGTACTCTTGAACTCATTTATAATAGTATCAATCACACGTTGTTATCAATTCTCATAAGTAGCTTATTCAGGGATAAATGCTTATCAGAATCGAAGTATATTTTTTAAAAAGGCCTTAGTCTTATAATATGCCCTGGTCTTTCTATTGAATTTGGCCACAAATTGTTTTGTAAACCTTTTATCAAGATTCGCCACTTGATTGAATTTGAATTCACTTTTTTCAGTTCTGTCTATGGGTGTTGTATACCTTGAACGACCTGATTTAGTATTTGTGGCGTCCTCCCCATAACCAATACTGATAACCTTGGAAACCACTGGGTAAACGGTATACAGATTTTTTTTGAATTGATGATAGCACCAACGTATGGCCCATGAATTGATTTCTCCCCTCATTTGTTTTGCCAACATATTTGACATATCTGATCCCATTTTGTCAAAATTCTTTTTTTCCTTTGTATTCTTTGAAAAGGAAGCATAATCTGTAACCGCCCAATCTATGTTTTCCCATTTGTTTTTCCATGTGGCCCAGCCCCAGGACGAAGCTCTTTTTGTGAAATAGTTATCGTACTGATATTTTTCAGGTACTTTTATTGGAGATGAATACCCCGAAATAGACAATATATCCGGGTTGGTTTTATAATCGCTCAACGCCTGATTGGTATAACTCAGAAAGTTGTTACTTACTACAAGATCATCTTCTAATACTATAACCAATTCATTGACTTTCAATATTTCTGAAACCCCATTTAAAATTGATTTGGCCAAACCCATGTTCGTTTGCGCATAGTGAATGGTGATATTCTTAAAGCCAATTATGGTTTTGAGGTATTCTCTAACCTGAACAACGACATCAAAATCTTTTTTATCTTTTGCAGCATCAGAGAAGATGTACAAATCACTTTCTTTTGCCAAACAGCAGTTTTGTAAACTTATAACGGTTTGTTTTAGAACATTTAACCTGTTAAAAGTGAAAAGAGCTATTGGGCTTGGTTCATGTTTCGTGGGAATCATTAAAATAGGTTTCCTTATTCTTATTTTAAGTGGGTGACAAAGACTGTTTTGCTTACGGCTTTATTTTAACAATCGTAAAACTTGATGATCCAGTAGATGCTAATTCTACTTTCTTCAAATCGTTTTCTGCATATAGGATGATTGTTATTACATCGTTCGCCTTAAGCTGTAAAATCTCATTAAGATGTATGCCCGATTTAGTTTGATTAGTTGTTGAGGAGCTATCGTTGTTGGCCACACAAATTGCACCCTTTGCCATACCGTTGATACTGATTCTGGCCCAGATATTCGACGATTTTCCTTTTGGCCCAAAATTACTTATTAATGAAAGATTCGCCCTGATATCATACCTGCCAACTGTCTTTACGGTCAAAGAATGGCCGTTTGATTCGTATATATCAACACCACCATCTTTATAATCTTCATTGCCGAAAATCGAAACCAGGGCCTCATTGTTTATTGTGTCAATATTCGATGCACCGTTTGTCCAGCGCGCTCCATAATTTTTGGTAGCCGCAATATTAGAAGATTTTCCTGCAACCGATGATCTATGAAAAAAACCTTCTGCATCAACGGTAACGACATTGTCGCCAGCTACAGAATTGGGCAACTGTCTTACCCTAAGATCACCGTTTACATCTAAAATAGCTTCAGGGTGGTTAGTGTCAATGCCTACTCCTTTTACAAAAGTGTCCCCTTGTCCCAGATTTGGAGGTACTAGGCCTATAAATAGTCTACTCGAAAGTGTATCGTCAAAATTAATACCATTGTTGCGCCAGTTCAAGTTGAAAATAGTACTGTTGTTGTTCGGCTCCTTAAAAGCGATAAACCGTTGCTCGCCATTTGACTTTATTACCAACGGAATATCATTGTCGGGCACCGTTTCGTTTAACAGTAGACCATTTTGGGAAATTACCGCCTTATCTCTTCCTCCAACACTGAATGCTATTTCATTTTCAGCACTACTGTATATGCCGGTATCGGAATCATCCAAAAAGCGGTATGCAGGTTCTGAGGTGGTACCATCTGCTACACCAATAGTGCCGTCAACGGTAAGCTTATGAGGCAGTCCGGTAGCATTCGTGCCAATTCCTAGACGGTTGTTGGCCTCATCCCAAAATAACTGATTATTGTTTTCTGTTGAATTGCCATTGGTGCCCGCAAAGAAAACGGATCCTGGTTCACCACTTACCGAACCGCCTCCTGACCCGTTAAACGAAATCAAGGTTTCAACACCCGCACTATTGGTAAATGTATAGGAGTCATCATCATTGGCAACCAAAGTTGCCCCTACGGGTCCACCTCCTGTACACAAATTACTCCAAGAGTTGCCGTCAAAATAAAAAACACAACTCAGATCAGTGTTGTAGACCAATGCACCTTGCAAAGGAACAATCGCCTGCATTTGGGTAGATGTAACACGGCTTAAGACCATTGCCCTATTAGAACTCTCTAATTCTAATAATGAAGCGGAATCTATGGTGTCAGGGTTATCCCCTATTTTTATTTGTGCCGTAAGGTAATTGCTTGTCAAAAGCAAAAACGCCCATAGTAATTTTCTATGGTCTACTTTGTTTAAAAGGATAAATATACTTTTCATTAACGGGGGTTCTTTGTGATAAACTTTTAATACTGTTCTAATTATAACTGTAATACAGCCAGAGTTTTACGAATAAAACGATTACTTATTAAAAAACCCTACCAAATTCCATTTTTTTAAACTAAAAAAGCACTATTGGTAAGGCTTACCTTTCAATATCACTCGGTTTTTCACGACATACTCACTATATCACTAAAAATTTCGAATCTTTAATCCCATAAAACGGGGAAACTATACGATACTTTGTTAGATCGGCATTATTTTCGATAACCGTAGGGGTAAAATCGATTAACCCCAATGTAGCAAAAAAGCAAATTTTTCAACGAATTTTCGTATAATCTAAAAGAATTCCCCTATCCCGAGTATTCGGGATGCCTTGGGGTTTCCGATTTACTTCTCTTTGGGAGAGGTCGTAACTACTTTTTCGCAGTTACGGGTGAGGCAAAATAAAAAATTTCAATTTTTTTTTATTTGTATACCTCCCAAAGGCAGAACATTTTGATTAGTTCAACACTTCTGAGTTTTAGTAGCGTTAGCGATAATTTTTTGAAATTCTAGGGTGACCACTTGGCTGTCATGCCGTTCTTCAGCCTGTTTTTTTGCTGTTTCGGAAAGACTTTGTCGAAATTGTTGGTCAGTAACCAATTTTCGAATTTCATCTGCCAAAACACGTACATTTTCATTTTCGACAATGGTTGCCCAATGATTTCTTTTAGCATATTGAACCAAGGCCGTGTCTTCAGGAGCATAGATTAATATAGGAGTGCCACTGGCCATATATTCTGAAGCTTTTGTGGGCATTGAGTATTTAATGTACGCTATTGATGAAGGGCTAAAATCATAGGGTAGAATTAAAAAATCTGCCGACCCAAATTCATACGGCAGCTCTTCATAGGGTACAAATTCTCTATGTTCGACGAACTCATACTCTTTTACCCATGCTGGTGATGCCTGTGCTTGTATGGCAAATTTGATTGTTAGTTGTAATTCAGTGTTAACGGTTTTAATAGCTTCGGCAATGGTTATTAACGAATTGTCAATACCAAGACCGATTCTACCAGCGTATAGTATTGTTGGGTTTTCAGAAAGTTCATAATTCTTTTTTTGTCCGCTTTGCCAAAATTTCAGATCTATGGGGTTATGAAAGGTGATAAATTCCTTACCATATCTTTTTTTGTACCCTTGTGCCATATAATCACTAATACCCATGTGAACATCAACACCATCAAGTAAAACCCGAAATTCTTTATCTATTTTGTTTTGCCAATAGCTGCTCATAAAACCTTTGACCCCAATGAGCGCGGGCCAATCGTCCATCATATGAAAAACATTGGGTTTGTTCAGGTATTTGTTAACGGCAATACAGAAAAGAATACTTTCGCGCGAAGAACATTGCGCATACACAATGTCCGGATTATAATCGTCTAACCACTTACGAAATTGTACTGATAATGAAATTTTTGTAATGAAATGAATTAAGCCCGAATACTCTAAAAACGGAGTGAAATACTTCATTATAAACCCTACCCTTGTTTTCGATTTTGAAGCCTCGGCAACCACATTGTCTTTTGATCTATCGGTAAATTTTACCTGACCGCTAGGGTACTTTCTGCTTAATAGGTTGAACGGAAAAACCCATTTACGCTCTTCACTGCCCAATTGATAATAATTATTACATACTTTCGGGTCGATATCAGGGGTCATGATATAACCAGAGCATGCTACGGCAAGTTTATCGGTGTCCCATCCTGCAAAGAGATTTGATAAAGTAATCCCCCCCCCGGTATCGGAAACAAAAGGTTGGTTTAATATAAGAACTCTAGGTAAGGCCATTTTTATCTTTTCTTTATTCATTGAGATTGGTAGGCTCTTTAATTGTTTGTAACAGTTTTTTATATTCTGAATTTGTAAGGAGGAAATATTGTTTTAAAACCTCATCTGACATGTTTCTAATTGATTTTGAGTAACAAATACCAATTGAGATCCATACCAAAAGATAATTCAGGGTAAAGGTCGTCACCGTTGAAGGGTATAGAGAAACAAGCCATAGCAAGATCCAAAAGGCAGCTGCTTTTGAAAATGAGTTCTTCGATAAGAAGAAACCTTTGAACAGTGCCGGAAGGGCTATGAGCATGAGCATTCCAAAACTCAAAATTCCTCCTTTTAAGATGATGTTGAGGTAATCGGTTTCTATCCCCTCTCGATATCCTGGGGTTTTGCTGTCAACTTCAATACCCGTTGGCGCGGCAACCAAGCCGCTCATGCCCCTACCTATAAGCCAATCTTTAAGTTCCATATCGACATAGTAAAATTCTTCTACCCCAGATCGGGTATCTTCAGTAGCCCGGTCTTGTATTTTTTTAAAAAGAATAGGGTCTTTCTTGAAGAACATAGAATAGGAAAAACCAATGATCATGGTACCTACCAGTATCGAAAAGAAAATAGATATAAGCTGTCTCTTATTCGAGTACACGAACATAAGAAAGGTGAAAATGAACACAACTCCCGAAATGAACAATAATCCTCTACGTGCCCTTTGAACGGCCAAAAAGGCTCCGATTAAAAGCACGATAAGAGCAATAAGTTTATTTCTATTCGATTGATAACTATAGGTAAACAGGATAAAACCGCAAGACAGGGCTAAAGCTTTTACGAATATTTCTAAACGATCTCGACTACTCACATTATCTAGGTCTTGCATTTCTGCAAATGACAAACCTATATGCATCAAGTAGAACAGCCCGAGAATAAGGATTACTTTAAAGGCCAATCTGTAAAAAATAGGTGGTTTGGGTATCAAGAGGATCAAAGGTGCGAAATAAAGAAAGACACCGCCAAACGGATTGAACAAAGTATTTTTTATAAACTCATAATCGATGTCAAATCCTCTCAAGACTACAATTAGCAACCAAATGAGGTATATGGTATAAAAAAACTTTAAATACTTGTTTTCAAAAGTGTATGACAGCATCAAGAACGAAGATCCAACAAACAGCCCAATGCCAAGTAAGCGCATGAGGTCAGAAATCATAAAGTTGGGGTTACTGGTAACTGACGTGGTATAGCCTACTGTATAAATTAGAAAACCCGCCCAAAAAGCATAAAGTGTTCTAAGATGTTTGAAATCTTTATCTTTTTGTAATAGTAAGTTGATGGTATCTTTTGGCATATGCTCGATAATTACTTTGAAAGTATCTTTTCATGTAGGGCTTTATGGGTGTCGATGATAACATCGGTATCAAGGTATGCAGGTGGAACCACATCAAGTTGCTGTTCTAGGCAAAATTTAATTCCACGAAATAAATCTTCAGCATCTTTATAGGCAGCTAAATATCCATTTTTCTTGTGTGAAATTATTTCCGGTATGCCTCCAGTTTCAAAGGCAACTACTGGTGTGCCACATCTTATGGCCTCTAGAATCACAAGGCCAAAGGTTTCTGCCATCGAAGGAGCAACAAAAATATTTGCGGCATTATAAATCAGTGCTGTTGAGTATTCATCATATACACGACCCATGAATTTTGTCTTAAAAGGAACGGCCTTTGCAATCTCGTCATCATAGTCACTGCCGAATATTGCTACTGATACTTTATTGAAACTCGAATCTTTTGCCAAGAGATCCAGTGCTAGTTTCAAATATTTCCATCCTTTGTATGGACTCTTGGGCGAAGCTGCACCAAAAGCAATAATGATATCGTTGAGATCTAAATTTAGAACTTGTCTAGCCATTTTTTTGTCAAAAGATTTAAACGGATGTACATCCACTATATTTGGAATATGAAAAATGGGCTTGTCTCTGGTTAATCCCGATTTTTTGGCAAGTTCACTTAACCAATTACTGGGAGAAACAAAATACAGGTTTTCATATTTGTGGTAGAGTTTATTTTTTTTATTGAATTCTTTGACTGGTAGTTTCGGCTCTGGTTCAGGAAACATTTGACAACCCTTACAATTTTCGGTATAATTATCACATTCAAAACTATAGTGGCAACCTCCGGTAAAAGACCACATATCGTGCATAAAGATAATAATGGGCTTGTTTAGTTTGGCCAGTTGCTCTATGTTGTTTAAGTTCAAAAAACCACCTATTACCCAATGTAGATAAATAATATCCGCTTTCTTGACCAAGATGTGATTTTCAATATTATTGCCAAAAATAGGGTAAGAAAACATTCCGTACTTATCAATAGTATTACGAGTAAGATAATTATGTAACCTATTATTTAGCAATGATTTGAGATAAGATCTTAGTTTTAGGTGCCCGATTCTGTCACTTGAAGGTTTCTCAGAGGTTAGAGATAACATAGTAGAATCAACCTCTCTCTCGACCATTGCCCGATGCAACCTAAACGCTGCATTGCCCGAAGAGGGTAAATGGTTCTGTATATGTACAACTCTAGTCATTTTTGTTGTTATTTAGGATATCTTGAACTATTTCTCGAAAGTTATTTTCAAACGAGACGATTGAAAAATTTTCATGTGCAAAGTCAAAAACTTTCTTGCTTAAAATCGCTAATTCGTTTGAGGCTTTCGTTGAGAACTCTGTGAGTTTCTTGTCTAAATAAGGTATCTTATAATCATCTAAAAGAATGACATTGTCACCTAAACGGTTGAACCCGGTATCTTTCATCACAACAGGTATTAACCCGTGCAACATGCCAGTGGTAATTGCGGTCGAGAAACCTTCTGAACAAGAAGGTAGTATGATATACGAGCATTTTTCGACTACTTCTAAAAAGGTGTCCGATTTAATATCGATATAGGTATGATCAATACTATTCTTCCTTTCTTTTGGGTTCAAGAGTTTTTTGTCTTCTTCAGACAAACCTGCTATGTGCAAGGTGATATCATCTCTATTTTCAAAAACATCGAGCAATAGATCAAGCCCTTTGTGAATGGCACCAAAAGATCCCAACCATAGAAAGTTTCTTCTTGCCGATTTGTGGTCTTTTGGTCGAAAAACAAAGTTCGGGTTAGTTACACCCGTCGGGTAGATATTGAAAGGTGTTTTATACGCTTCTTTAAAAGGTTCGACCTCGCTCATTGTTATCACATGTGTATAGGATCGTGTAAAATGATGGGGTTTATAAAAATTTCCGCTTCGTACTATGCGTCCTTTTTTATTGTGGCGCTCATAAAAATAAGCTAGTCGTTTTTTCTCTTCTCGATCCGCAAAGTCAGGATGATGTTCTGTCATATACAAGATCGAAGTTGCCTCAGGGTGCAGCTTAGTGAGTTGATAAAACGCTTCGCCAAAACCAAAAACCAAATCGTACTTTTTTGATTTTAAATAGGTGAGGGCTTTTGTGTCATTGCATCCTATAACATCCAAACAATACCCTTGATCGGCCAATACTTTTGCAATAGCTAGTATTTCAAAGGGTTGGGTCCTACCTACATTGGTATGCTCCCAATCAAAGAAATAACTGGTGGTCAAATAACTGATGACCGCTTTTTTTTGTTTGGGTGCCGTACTGAAATTTATATTTTGAACAAGGGTGCTATCAGCTATGCGTTGGTCATAGAAACGATCTTTGAACATGCGCCAAACTCTATTGGTTAGCCTTGTTTTAAAATTTTCAAACTTCATAGTGATATGTCAGTGAAATTTACGTTCATCGTATCCAAATTCCTTTTTTCTTTTTGTTGATGATCATATGGTATTGAATCGGCGCCAAAATAAAAGCATTGAAATTCGCGATTACAGAAGCGACAAAAAGAGCATAAACACCCATTTTAAAGTACTTTATAAAAAGTAGGGTCAGTGCTATATATAGAATAGGACTAATGATGCTGGCCCAAAATTGTAACCGCAAAGCACTTATGCCATTTAAGAAACTCACATATTTTGAACCGAATATAGACACCATAAAAAATATAAGGCCCCATACAGAGAGCCAAAAATCTATCTCAACGGTATCTTTGCCCAACCAAAGATCGTAAACAGTATCGGAAAAGTAAAGCATCACGCAGCCCGCCACCACGAAAAATATATTCAGAATATTGTATTTTTTAATACTGCCCTTGATCCAATTGATGTCATTTTTCACATAGGCTTCGGTTGCGGCCGACCAAAATGGAGTTAGAAAGATCATAAAGCCCATATTCAAAATGCCAAAATACTTGAAAACGATATTATAGTTTGTTACATCGGCTGGGCCAAAGTTTCGCGAAATGATGATATTGGCAGATTCGAATTGAACCAAGCCTGCAATTTGAATGATGAAAAATACTACCCCTAGATTGAACAAGCTTTTAGCATACGAGAATTTAACCTTTGATAGTGCTGGGCGAAAAGCTTTGTACTTTCCTCTAAAGAAGAATATATTGGCACCGATCAAGGCCAAAAGTGGCGAGGCGCAGAGTGCAATGCCTAATTTAACCAATGAACCTTCGGTGGTCTTTACCAGTATTACGATGATTATCAACGAAACCAATTGGCCAATTACATCGATCAAGGCGGCTTGGGCAGGCTCTTGATCCGCAGAGACGATGGTAGCGATTGTACGCAGTACGAATTGCATACAGAAATAAGTAAAGACGATAAGTGCTAGTTTTGAAACATCTGAGCCGTATTCAGGTGCTAAATTTAATAATGAGGCCCAGTCTAAAAAAGGATTGACAAGCATAAAAATCGCCCAAATAGCAATAAAAACAATGGCGAGGATGCCATACGTGGTGCTTACGAATATCTGCGCGCTTAAATCGTCTCCTTTGGCCCTTGCCTCGGCAAATTTATTTCTAAGACCATGGGTGATGCCAATATCAAAAAAACTGAACCATGCAACGATAGAGCTTAGCGTCAACCAAATACCATAACGCGATGGGTTAACGTAGTTTAATGTTAACGGTACTACGACCAAGCTAATGACTATACTAACGATCTTGACCAAGAAAGAAGATAGAATGTTCTTTTTTGCCTTTGCGCTACGCTCATGGCCACCATTAATCGATTTCTTAATCGAGGCGTATAATGATGCGATATTGTTATGAATGAATTTTTGAATCAAATTAAGGGGCGCTTAGGGTTGTTTGTACAGTATTGTTTAAATGCGTTCAATAGGAGGAGCCGTTATTTCAAATTGCATTTCATTTTCATAGGTGCGCTCCCTTTTCCAAGTAATAGTGTCTTTGATGATTTTTGCAGGTGTACCCGCTAAGAGAACACCTTCTTGATCGAACATTTTGGTTACGACCGACCTTGTGGCTACAATTGAGTTCGATAAAATTTTGGCGCCTTTTAGTATAGAGACATGCGAACCGACCCATACATGGTCTGCTATCGCTACATTTTGGGCGTAATTGATTCTTTCATTTGTTTGGGCATCGAGTATTGAATGCGAATCACCGGTTCTTATATCGATGTCGTTTGCGAACATACAATCGCTACCGATTGTTATTTTCGAATTTGGTTCGGTAACTGCGATATGGGTATCTTCAAATGAGGTATGTTCGCCAATGATAAGTTCACAATAATCGTCTTCGATCCAAAGGATGCCTCCTTGATTAAAACTGATATTGTTGGATAAAAGGATTCTATTACGGTTTCCCAGAACGTAGATGTTCACATTGTTCAAAACGGTGTTTTCTTTAATCAATATTTGGTTGGCATCACCCGTGATCTCAATTTTGCAATTCATCAGTCTGGCCGAAGAATCAATTTTCAAGGCGTTGTTTTTTCCTTTGATGACCTTTGAAAACGATTTTTTGAATAATTTTCCATCACGCAAGTTTCTTGCGGTCTTTAGAATGAACGGCCGGTTCTTTACAAATGACTTAAGTTGTTCTTTAAAACCCATATTTATTTTGTGATTAAAATAGCCACAAATCAAAATGACCATTTGGCATAAAGTCTTTCGACCGACTGTTTTTATCTTATGCCTAGTATGATACGGTCAAACTTTTTCTTCCACCATAGCACCGTACGCCTCTCCATAACTGTTATAATCGTAGCCATAACTATAATCGTAATCACCTTTGATGACTCCACGTTGTTTGACCCCATTGAAGACAATAGTCACATCTTTTAGCGATTTTAAAATTTCTGATTGGCGAAAATGCTTAACAATTTTTAGCGGGGTCGTGGCATGTCTGATCACATATAGGGTCTTATGGCTATATTCTGCCAATAACTTCACATCGGCGATTAGGTTGACAGGAGCCGAGTCTATTATCACGAAATCAAAGTCACGAGATAATTCTTCAAAGAGAACGTCAAATTTACCGTTCAACAATAGCGCTGTGTGGTCTTTGACCTTTCTTCCGACAGGAACAATAAAAAGGTTTTTGTTCTCGGGAGAATTTTTTAAGATTTCGCTATAGTGAGCCTTGTTGTTAAGAAAATCCAACACACCTATGCTATTGATCAATTCGAAATAATGTGTGGTCTGTGGTTTTAGAAAATCCATATCGATCAAGGCCACTTTTTTGCCCGATTGGGCCAAACAATAGGCCAAGTTTGTACTCACAAAACTTTTGCCTTCACCTGCAATACTTGAGGTTACCAATACGCTCTTTTTGCTAAAATTACGATCGTACAGACCCAAGGTCGCTCCCAACTGTCGAAAGTGATCTAATAAGACAGCTTCACCTGGTTTTGCCATCATCCCATCTTTTTCCTTTCTGGTGATTTTTGGAACAAAGGGTAGTTCAACAGCGATGGGTATATTGGTGTAATTCTCAATTTCGGATCGAAAGAGTACGTTCTTGTTCATCATCTCTTTCATAATGATGTATGCCAACCCGATACCAAATGCCAAAACAAGGGCGATCAAATAGGCCAATGACGATTTGGGCGAAATAGGCCCAGCTGAAGATTCGGCCATATCGACTATTCTGCCATCACCCCCGTTAGGGGCGTAGGATAAGGCCGTTTCTTCTCTTTTTCGTTGTAGAAAAGCAAACAGTTCGCTCTTTATCGCTTTTTCTCTTGTTATTTCCAAAAGTGCCCGCTCTTTTTCAGGAATGGAGCTCAAGGCCGAAATTGATTTATCAGCATTATGGCTTAAGCTTCCCAGACTAGCTCTAAGGTTGTTTTTTTGGTTTCTGATACTTTCTAGAATACTCGGTCTTATTTTTTCGATTTCATTTGATACCGCAATCAGAATGGGATTGTTCTCTGCCGTAGTTTTCCGAAGTCGTTCATATTTGATTTCCGAGTCATATAATTTTTTCAATAAAGAACTCAATACTGGGTCACTTGCCCCTACGGTAGAAGGTACGAGACCTCTTTGATTATTTTTTGAAAGCACATATTCTTCTACTCGGTTCAGTACGGCTAATTGCCTATTGTCATCTGCTATTTGGCGGTCATACGCCCCTACATCTTGTAAATAGAGCTTGCCTTGTTCGCTAAGATCTACAGCACCCTTGGAAGATTTGAATTGTTGAATGGATATTTCGAGTTTATCGAGTTCATTCTCAACCGTTGCCATTCTATCTTCGATAAAAGTGAGGGTATTGGCAGCGAGATCATTTCGATCTGATACCGCCTTTTGGTTATAGGCCAAGATCAAATGGTTGAGTATGTCTTCTCCTCTTTGGGGAATGGGATCATTGTATGTCAATCTAACAACAGTAGATAACTTGGCAACGGCATTCGCCTCTAACCCACCAAGAAGATTTCTGGTCAGTGTTTTTAGATGTACGAAAGTGTAAAACAGATCTTTATCAGTGCCGTAGTTTTGATTGGCGTTCAATTTGAATTTCGTCTCGCCGAAAGCTGGGCCCTGCACCCATTTATCAATGGGATATGACTTGTTGTCTACTTTAACTGTTTTTTTGATGGAATCGTAAGTGAAATAAAATTTTAGAGGTTCTGAACCATTGGCTTGAAGTATTTTCTCGGGTTTTTTTAGTTCTATGATTATGGGCGAGGTGTTGTATGCTGGCTTAGATCCTACAAGCTTATCTTCAAATACGGGGGCGTACAATTGAAGGTCTTTGACCACTTCGGCCATTAAAGCTCTTGATTGAATTACCTCGATCTCATTTTCAACGATTTTCTTTGAATCGAACGGATTCATGGTTTCCATTACCTTCGCATCATCAACACCCTTGTTTTCATCTTTAATGATCAATGTGGCAGCAGCTTGGTAGATAGGTGTAGTCGATTTAAGATAGATCCAAGAACCGAACAGACATAGGGGTACTAGTATTGCAAAAAGAGGCCAATAGGGTACAAACAGAGACATGACCATACGAAATATGTTCTCGTCAGATGTTGATTTGTTCATTTCGTGCATGCTGTTCTATTTAAAATTGATCACCGCTATAATGGCCAATGAAATGGCACTTAAGATTACCGGTATCCATTGTCTGGTACCTGATGAGGTTGCTATTTTCGCATTGTTGGGTTCCACATAAATAATATCGTTTGATTGAAGGTAGTAGTACGGAGAATTAAAGATTTCATTGGTGGTCAAATCGATTCTTCGTATTCTTTTTATGCCATTTTCCTCTCTTATAAGGGTTATATTATCTCTTCTGCCGTAAATAGTAATATCGCCCGCAAGACCCAGTGCTTCCAGCAATGAGATTTTTTCACTTGGTATGGTCAGTACCGATGGGTTCTTTACTTCTCCCAATACAGATATCTTGTAATTCAAATAACGGATATCGACTATGGGCTCAATCAATAGTTTTCGGTCGATTAACAAGGTAGTGATTTCTTCGCGTAGGGCTTTTTTGGTTTTGCCAACGGCTTCTATATTGCCTAGTATGGGAAATCGTAAAATACCATCTTGGCCTACCAAATAGCCAGAAACCCTAGTGGTGTTACCTGCGTTGGTCGATGATTGGGCTACAGAGTTGCTGGTCATGTTGAACATTTCAGCAGCTTCGGGGTTTATACTGCTCACCGTTATGCTCAATAAATCGTTCAACTGAATAACAGGTTCAAGACTTTCGACTTTATTGTTATAAGCAATGCTCGTTGTTTTATTGAAATAGGTAGCATTTCTCGCATTTCCGCATGAAGACAAAGAAACCGACAATATTATTAGGGGAAGAATATACGATAGTCTTTTGTGCCATTGTTTCTTTAACTTCATTTCAAAGAAAAGAAGCGTAATCGTATCAATCATAGCGCAAAGTTTTTTTGCGAGTTGGAGATATATTATATATGGTTTCATAGTTATTTTTTATAGTTAGTTGTAAAAAGAGAATTTTATACAAATTCATCAAATTCAAGTTGAGTGTCTGAGTTAAAAAAATTGAGTCGGCAAAATAGGCGATTTACCCTTTTGGCGCAAAAAAATCCGATAAACGCTATCTTTTTATATGTTTGTAACATGATGTACATTTATATTTATATGAAAATTATTTTACAGCATTTGGTTCGGAATCAAAAAATCAGCGAACAAGCTTCTATTAACATCAATTTAATAGGCCTTTTCTTGATTTTTGAAAACATCGATAACGGTTTTGAATATAATATAAAAGTCCAGTCCTAATGTCCATTTTTCTACATAAAAAATATCCAATCTCGTTCTATTGAAAATATCGGCTTTTTTCACGATTTCCCCTCTATAGCCCTTTATTTGGGCAAGGCCAGTAATACCTGGCTTTACAAAATGCCGTACTAGATATTTATCTACAGAGATTTCATAATCGAAAGTGTGAAGTTCCATATGCGGTCGTGGGCCAACGACACTCATATCACCCATGAAAACGTTGAAAAATTGTGGTAGCTCATCAATGCTGGTCTTGCGCAAAAACTTGCCTACCTTGGTGAGTCGGGCATCGTTTTTGATCGCCATTTTTACGTCTGCATCGGCCGTTGTGGTCATTGATCTAAATTTGTAACACCAAAAAACATTTCGTTTCAGGCCATGGCGTTTTTGTTTGAAATACAAGGTTCCGGGTGATTCTAATTTTATAAAAATGAATATAATGGGCGTCAACCATGAGAGAACACCTACAATTACCAATAACGAAAAGACAATGTCGAAAGAGCGTTTTAAAATACGTGCATATTCAGTATCCAAAGGAACTTTTCTAAGATTTAAAACGGGAACGTTGTCGTAGGACTCGATTGACATAGCCCTTGAAAAAATCGCCTTGTTGTCAGGTATGATCTTAAGACGAATCAAATTATTATCAGCGAAATTGATGAGGTTTCTAAGTTCATTTCGATTGAAACTCGAAGCCACGCAGTAAATTTCATCGATGTCGTTTTCCAATATGTAAAGAAAACAATCAATGATTTTACCTAAATAAGTGGGGCTTGGCGAGGGTGAATCATCAAAATAACCTTTATAACGATAGCCTAGAAAGGGATCGTCGAAGACATTTCTGATTTTTTTCAAGGTAGTATCCCTCCCAAGAACAACTACATTTACAGAGTTGCCACCTACTTTACGGTATTTGCCCCGTACCCAAAAGAATAGTACCCGATACCATGTTATACAGGTACAAATCAATAAAAAGACAAAAAACTGATATTCTAAAGAAACATAGCTTATTCCAACTATACCGAACAAAGCAAAATAAGCAAGACCATAAATGAAATATAATTGAATACTTGTATGAAACTTGGTCGAAAATGTATCTTTTCTATCGGTAGGGTAGTAATTTAACAAATATGTGATGATCAGCCATGAAGTGTTGTAATAAATAATATTCAGACCATAGTTATAAGTTTCTGGAGTAAGCAACCACAAAATTCCATTAATAGTACATAAGTGCACTATAATCGCTATAGGTATAACCAAATCAGATCTTCTAAATCTTTTCATCGATTTTATAAAACAAATTCATGACCGTGCCTTTTTCTTTTATATAGCGGTCAATTGAAAACACATTGATACTGTAGGAATTCTGGGGGTTCAGGGAAAGGAGCTGGTTAGTGCGCCGAGTCAAATATATGTTATAGGCACAATACTTGCAATCTTGACATAGAATTTCTGGTGAAAGAAGAATGCACGAAAAAACACTATGGCTGTCTACTGAGAATGATAGCATCAATAAATAGCAGGGTTGACACATTAATTTGATGGTTTTTCATACAGAATTCTGCTTTTTTATGGGGAGTAAAAATACTTTTTTCAAATTTTGGCATAAAGATGAAATGGGTAATAATTGCGATAAAAGGTCTTTGGCTAAATTGGTCTTTGTCTTTTGTAGTGCTTATGGCCTTGAGGTTGCTTTTTGAATACTTTATGTGTTCTTGTAAGAAAAGGCTCTGAGATGCTTATGCCATTTTAAACAAAAAAGCCTCACTGTCAAGGTGAGGATTTTTGATTTTCGCTCTCATAAATGAAACAAAAAAAGTACTCGAGACGGGACTTGAACCCGTACGGACTAATATCAGTTGAATTTCAAACCATCGGTATTGGCCACACGGGCAATGACTCCCCATCCAAAAAAGTAATTCGTTACGCCAATGAGAATTTCATTTTCCCCTTTTTGCAAGGGAAGCTGAAATGAAGTGTTCTCAATAGTGCATCTTCCCTGGGGTTCCTTCATGCCGGGAGAGCCAAAATAGTTTTTATCGATAAGTAGGGGTTGTCCGTTGACAAACACCCAGACTTCATCACTAAAGCCTAGATCGACTCTTTTTTCTTGATCCGCTTCTGAAGAAATAGCAGTCTTTATCCAAACCAATTTTCGTTGCCCTTGTTCAACACTGCCGAACAATCGAGTTAAGTTGACCAAAGCTCGACGTTCAGCTTTGAGAGGCTTCCAGACGGCGGTACTATCTAATAAAGCCGTGTCGATGACAACACCTGGATTTCGAGCTATACCCCGCATAACACCTTTGCCAAACGGAAAGTCTATAGGATCAGTTACCGACCAATTCCTCAGATATCTTGAATCGTTATAAGTTGGATCATAACCCTCACTCGAAGGTAAGTCCTCCGTCACATTAGGGCGAACTATAAAATTAGCATAGATTACATTTCCCGTTAGTGAAATTCTGCCAGATTTTGTGATGCCTTCCAATGCAGGAACATGTAAAGCGGCACGTTGTGTATCATTCACATATACCTTCATTTGCTTTCCATTAATTACTAGTTTCACGTGGTTCCATTTTCCCTCATAAATGCTTGCTGCTGCTTGATAGTCATCGGTAACATCCCACATATTTACACCATCTAAGACAGCGGCATATTGTAATGTTGTTCTTTTCAAATCATCTGGTGTACCAAAATAACGGATGTAAAATTTCTCTGAATTCAGCGTATCCTTGTCTATTCTAAAATCGATACCGGGAAAGCCCCTTCCTTTCAGTTCCACATCGAACTCGATTGTTCCATCCGTAAATTCAAAATCCTTAAGCATGATATTGAAGCCATTTTCACTATTGCTCCGTACTGCAGGAAGAGATTTATAGTTCAGGAATTCTACATTGTCGGTTACGGCCGCCCAATGCTTTTCATTCATGGGGAATTCGATAACCTTGTTTTTTTTATGTTCTTTTCTTTGTCCGTTGGTCACATTGACCGCTACCAATAGGGTAAGCCCTAGAAATGCTTTTTTCATCATGATGTTCGATTTTTATGCTATTTGTATTTTAAAAATTAAATTTGATTAGCAATAAAATTACTCATGAGCGAGGGGATTTATCATGTGCGACCTTGTTCAATTTTGTTTAATTTTGTTCAAAGGCCAAAACTTCATATACCCTCTTTACATTTATGGACAAATCGACTTTATATATGAAAGACCATTTGGTAGTGCTCATCGAAACCAAGCTTGGTTGGGGGAAAGGCGGCGCATGGGGCAATAAAGACTTTGAGGAACTGAGTGAACGTATTTTTAATACGACCAACAAAAGATTAAGCGTAACCACATTAAAGCGAATCTGGGGGCGTGCCGAGTGGGTAGCCAACCCAAGCATGACCACATTGGATATTCTATCTGAATTTGTTGGATATGAAAATTGGCGTGCATTCGCTCAAACCAACAAGCAAGAATCTCCTGAACAGAAAGTTTTTGAAAAGTCCAAACCATCTAAAATTTGGATTCTAGTCCTATCCCTGATTCTAATGGGTTCTTTTTTAGGATTCTTTTGGAAGACTGATTCCAACAATGACAAGGAAGTCATAATTCACAAACCCAGGGATTTTGCCTTTACAAGTCGGCCGGTAAGTGATGGAATTCCGAATTCTGTGGTGTTTGAATTTGATGCCACTGCGGCAGAAAAGGGTGCGAAAATAGAAATACAGCAAGATTGGGACAGAAACAAACGCTTGGTTATTGACAAACACGATAGTGTTGCTACTAGCATCTATTACCATCCAGGATTCTTTAAATCAAAATTGGTTGTAGATGATACTATCGTTAGTGAAGATGATGTTTTTATCACTACTAATGATTGGTTGGGTATGATTGAACGTGATTCAGTGCCCCTATATCTTAAGAAGGAGGAAATCTATACCGACGGTCTTTTGAACATTAATCATGAAACTGTGACCTCATATAATTTGGATGCTAGGACTTCAACGGTAACGGTAAGTCTCTATCAAGTGCGAGACTTTGGAGCGTTATACACTGACGATTTTGAAATGTCAACAACCATAAGAAATAATTTTGATGAAGGAATGAGTGCTTGTCAAAATGTTCGTGTTTTTATTCTCTATGATGGAGGGGCAATCGGAATTCCGCTGGCCAAAAAAGGATGCTCTTCAGACCTCACCTTAATGACCTTTGAAGAGTTTGTAGACGGTAAAAAAAACGACCTATCTGGTTTTGGGGTTGATTTCAGCGATTATGTGGATTTAAGATGTGTTTCAAAAAACCAAAATCTTGATATTCTTATAAGTGGAAAATCGGTATATCAAATGAATGTGCCTAAGCCTGCTTTAAAAATCAAGGGAATAACTATTCATTTTGAGGGGGCAGGTTCGGTAAAAAAAGTTGAGTTTAAAAAGAATGATGAGATTGTCTATGTTTCGGATTTCTAACTTTAACCAAAAGCAGGTAATGGTAAAAAGAATATGTTTTCGAAAGAGCAAAGGAAAAAGATGATTTGTTGTACTAAGTATATTTTTTGGTATAAAAAAGCCGAGGCAATACCTCGGCTATCTCCCTTGTACTCGAGACGGGACTTGAACCCGTACGGCCACAATGGCCATTGGATTTTAAGTCCAACGTGTCTACCAATTCCACCACTCGAGCTTGCCTGCCGTAGGCATGGTGATTATATCAAATGATATGCGCCTTGCAAAAAAAAACGCTGACGAGCAGCGTTTTTCGAGCGAAAAAAGGGATTCGAACCCTCGACCCCCACCTTGGCAAGGTGATGCTCTACCCCTGAGCTACTTTCGCATTTAGTAATTTAGGTTTATCAAGAACTTTACGTTCGTAACAAACGCGGATGCAAATTTAGTATAATTCTGTAAAATGCAAAGCAATTTCCTTAAAAAGAAAAAAGCAATTTTACGGCTCTTGTTTCCAAGAGATTGTTTTTAAATATGTCGTTAGCTTCGAGGCTTCGTAGGTTATGGCCTATTTTTGATGCAGAACGAGGCAACCCCGACGCTTCGGGGTTAAGTATAGCATCGCCTACGGTTTATCCCGAATTCTCGAGATAAACAAAGTTATGCGCAAAAAGAGGTTAGAAGAAGTTCAAAACAGTCTCTAAGAGGACGCTTTTTTGTTTTTGGTCAACAAACGTTTGATTTCATTTAGCTTCATCAAGGCCTCTACAGGGGTTAGCGTATCGATATCTAAGTTGGTGATTTCTTCTTTGATCTGTTCTAAAAGGGGGTCGTCTAAATTGAAGAAACTCAACTGCATTTCGTTTTGTGCCGCATTCAGTTTGTCCGTAAGCTCTTCGTTAGAATGTGATTTCTCTAACTTCTTCATTATTCTATTGGCCTTTTGAATCACATGTTGAGGCATACCGGCCATTTTTGCCACATGAATACCAAAACTGTGACCACTGCCGCCTTTGGTCAATTTTCGAAGAAAAAGCACATTGTCTTTCAGTTCTTTTACAGAAACATTAAAGTTTTTAATACGGTTGAAGGTTGCTTCCATTTCGTTCAGCTCATGGTAATGGGTAGCGAACAGGGTCTTTGCACGTGCCGGGTGCTCATGCAGGTACTCAGAAATCGCCCAAGCGATTGAAATACCATCATAGGTGCTGGTGCCCCTTCCTATCTCATCTAAAAGTACTAGGCTGCGTTCTGAAAGATTGTTCAAAATAGATGCCGTTTCGTTCATCTCGACCATAAAAGTAGACTCGCCCATTGAAATGTTGTCGCTAGCACCTACTCGAGTGAATATTTTATCAACATAACCTATTTTTGCCGAATCTACGGGCACGAAACTTCCCATTTGAGCCAATAGTACAATAAGGGCGGTTTGTCTTAAAATAGCCGATTTACCGCTCATATTGGGGCCAGTGATCATAATAATCTGTTGGTCGTCCCTGTTCAAGATAACATCATTGGCAATATAGGCCTCGCCTAAAGGCAATTGCTTTTCTATAACCGGGTGGCGACCGTTAATGATCACGATCTCTGTAGAATCATCGATAACGGGCTTGGTATACTTGTTTTCCTTGGCCAATTGGGTAAACCCACAAAGGCAATCAAGTTGAGCGATTTGTTGGGCATTGTTCTGTACGGGTGCAATATACTCCTGCATCCAGACCGTTAATTGAGAGAACAATTGCTGTTCAAGACTTAGAATACGTTCTTCGGCGCCAAGTATCTTGCCCTCGTATTCTTTGAGTTCTTCGGTGATATAACGTTCGGCATTGACCAAGGTCTGTTTGCGGATCCACTCTTCGGGTACCTTGTCTTTATGGGTGTTTCGTACTTCTATATAATACCCAAAAACATTGTTAGAGGCTATTTTTAATGAGCTGATGCCCGTTCGTTTAGTCTCTCTTTCCAGCATTTTGTTCAAATAGTCTTTACCGGAAAAAGCAAGTTTACGAAGTTCGTCGAGTTCTTCGGAATACCCATCGGCAATGGTTTTACCCTTCGGAATATGTACGGGAGCCTCTTCGTTGAGCATCTCTTTGACTTTCGCCCTTAGAAGATCGCACGGATGCAATTGGTCGCCGATCAGCTTCAAAGCATCGTTCTTACTTTGCGTTGCCAACTGTTTGATCGGTATGATCGCCTCTAAAGAATTTTTGAGCTGCACAACCTCTTTGGGGTTGATCTTACCAGTGGCCACCTTTGATATCAGGCGTTCAAGGTCGCCCATTTGTTTGATGTTGTGCTGTAATTTTTGAAGTGGCGATTCTTGTTTGATCAAATGCGAAATGACTTGATGGCGCCTCCGAATTTTTTCGATGTTTTTTAAAGGTAGTGCCAACCACCTTTTCAATAACCTGCCTCCCATGGGCGAAATGGTCTTGTCAATAACATCGAGCAGGGTCACGGCATTCAGATTGTTCGAATGGTAGAGTTCTAGATTTCTGATGGTGAAACGATCCATCCATATATATTCCTCTTCTGCAATTCGTTTTAGGGTATTGATATGTTGCAATTGCCTATGCTGTGTATCAGATAAATAGTGGAGTACTACACCTGAAGCTACAATGCCATGGCTCAAATGGCCCACCCCAAACCCTTTGAGTGTTTTGGTCTTAAAATGGCCTGTCAGGATCTCTAGGGCGTAATCATCTTGAAAGACCCAATCCTCCATGAAAAATGTATGGAATCGATTACCGAAAAGCTCGGTAAATTCTTTTTTATGACTTTTGGATACCAACACTTCATTGGGAGCGAAGTTCTGTAGAAGTTTGTCGATTTGTTCTTCGTTGCCCTCAGCGGTCAAAAATTCACCGGTTGAGATATCAACAAAAGAAACCCCAAGCAATTTTCGCCCAAAATGAACGGCACACAAAAAATTATTGATCTTGGCATTGAGAATATCGTCGTTCATCGCCACCCCAGGAGTCACCAATTCGGTCACCCCACGTTTTACGATGGTCTTGGTCATTTTTGGGTCTTCGAGTTGATCGCATATCGCGACACGCTGCCCTGCTTTGACCAATTTTGGTAAATAGGTGTTCAAAGAATGGTGCGGAAAACCAGCCAATTCAGTGCGGTCACCACCATTGTTGCGGTGGGTCAGAATAATACCCAAAATCTTAGAGGCCTTTACGGCATCTCCGCCAAAGGTCTCATAAAAATCACCTACCCGAAATAGTAGCAAGGCATCAGGATACTTGGTCTTGATGGTGTTGTACTGCTTCATAAGCGGCGTAACCTTCTTTACTTTCTTCTTATCAGACAATTCCAATGCTTTTATACGTGTTTATTCAACTCAAACGAATGTAGTATTTTTGCCTTGAAGATTCTCCCATTGTTGATATTTTGGGGATAACTTTACAGCCTTTCGATTATTTTGTAATCATGAGTCTAAAGTGTCGAACAAAATTAAATACGTTGGTAATGCGCAAATTGAAAAATGAGGAATTGAACCGATTGAATATAGATCAGTTCAAGAAAGCGGGAAAAAGTTCGATTATAATCGTTCTTGACAATATACGCAGCCTTAACAATGTCGGTTCTGTCTTCAGAACGGCAGATGCTTTTTTGGTCGAGAAGATCTATCTCTGCGGTATAACCGCTAGACCTCCACATAAAGACATTCGAAAAACAGCCCTTGGGGCGACCGAAAGTGTGGCTTGGGAGTATCGAGAAAGTGCCGTTGTCTTAGTTGATGAACTGAACTCAAATGGCTATACCACCTTAGCTGTCGAACAGGTTGAAAATGCGATTATGTTGAACGAATTGAAGATCGATGGCTCTACGAAGTATGTCTTGGTCTTTGGTCACGAGGTAAAAGGGGTGGCGCAAGAAGTGGTGGATCTTTGCATGGGGTGTATAGAAATACCTCAGTTCGGCACGAAACATTCTTTGAATATTTCAGTCAGTGCTGGTGTGGTTATTTGGCATTTGTGGTCCAATATAAAAGCCCGATAAAATCGGGCTTTTTAAATAGTTTGAGTTAGTTAGTTGCTTGTTAGCAGTTGCTAATTAAGTAAAATCATTT